>CBFCWR010000199.1:0-6156 GCA_965601575.1 uncultured Desulfofustis sp.
AGGGAAAAAATTAACAAATAGCGCTGGTATCATAGTCAGATTCAGCTCGCAGAAAATATTACAAGCCTGCAGCAAGGATGTGCTCTCTTGCTGCAGGCTTTTTTTATTGGAACTCCGAGGACCATGCTGGCGTAGCAAGAATCCAGATATAGATAGTGCAGACCCCTCTCTACTGCTATGAGACTTCTCACCCCAAAGCTGCTCCACATCGATTCCATCATTTCCAATTCGAAGTGGAGTCTGCATCAAGATATCACCATAGAACCGGGACGCGATCTCCAAGAATCCATTGGCAGTCTCGGCTTGATGCGGCCGCCGATCGTCAAACAACTGAAGGATGGCTACGAGTTGATCAGCGGGGTCAGGCGGCTGATGGCATTGAGAAACTTAGCACACTCTTCCCCTCTTGCCTGTTTGCTGGTCGGGGAAGACATCAGCCGCGAAGATCTGCTGCTGCTGGTGGCCGAGGATCAAATTCAGAGCGGCCCTTTATCACCGATTGAAGCTGCTCGCTTCATCGCTCTCTGTAATGAATTGTGCGTATACCCCGACCACCAGTTGCTCAGTAGAATCACCTCTACCAAGAGCAAGACTCAGAGGAGTCGGCTCGTATCGCTTCTTGAACTGGAAATGCCCATCCGAACCTCTATCCACTATGGCCATATCTCCGATAGAACAGGATTCTGCATGGCCAAGATGTCGAGCACCGAACGGTTATTGGTTCATGATCTCTTCACCAAGCTGTCACTAAATGGCAATAAGCAGCGCCGATTTCTTGAACTTGTTCAGATCATAACCGGCGCGGGAGGATGCACCATAGAGCAGGTAATAACTGAACACTGTGCTGAATTGGGCAATGGAGTAATCGACAATATGCCACAGCAGACAAATTCGCTCATGAGGCTGCTCTACAAACTCAGTCACCCCGAATCAAGTATGGCTGAAGCATCCTTTGCGAGACAGGTGGCCGAGAAGAATCTACCGGCCAATTGCAGAGTGAGTCCAAGCACATCCTTCGAGACTGACAAGGTAACCCTGGAGGTTGAATTTACCAATTTCAGCGCTTTCTCAAAGGCTTGGGATAGAATTAAGAATTCTCTCTAGTATATCCCGGACAGCTACTCTGTGCGGTCAGGAAAAAGCACATCTCCAGAAATCATCACATCATCTCCCAGCCGGCGATGGGACGTATTGTGGAGCCTGATCGCCTCCTCTTTTCCACCTTCGGTCTGAATCCCCTTGATAACTCCGGTTCCGTTGTCACCGGCGACAAATGGCGCATAAAATAGCTGGATATGATCAACCAGCCCTGCGTTTAAGAAGGAACCATGTACCTCAGCCCCCCCCTCCACCAACAATGAGGTGATCTGTCTGGAACCAAGCAAATTCAAAACCTCATTGAGATCGAGTCGACCCGTTTCCCCGACGGCAGCCTGAAAAACCTCGACACCGCTCTCCTGCAATTCGCTGATCATTACAGATGGTACTGATGGACCACAAATAATCCAGGTGCGATGATCATCGTTATACCTTAGGACATTGGCACCAGGTGAAATTTTGAGATTAGTATCGAGTACGACCCTGATTGGATCTTTTCCCCGACGCCCCTTGATTCTGGTGGTCAGAGATGGATTGTCGATGGCAATAGTGGTGCTGCCGACCAGGATTGCATCACAACGATCCCGAAGTCTATGAACCCATTTGAGCGACTCGGGACCAGTGATCGCGTCGCCACTGTTTTTTCTGAAAGTGATTTTACCGTCCAGCGTCAGGCCTGCTTTAAGTAGCACCCATGGCCTGCCTTTTGTCACATGGGTGAGAAACGGCAGATTCAATTTTCGACATTGATCTTCGAGTAATCCATATCTGATCTCGATCCCCTTACTGCTCAGGAATTCCGCCCCACTTCCGTTCACGAGTGGATTTGGATCACGCATGCCTATGACAACTTTTTTTATCCCGCTTTCGACTACCGCATGGCTGCAGGGCGGTGTCCTGCCATGATGGTTGCAAGGCTCTAGTGTGACATACATTATGCCGCCCCGCGCTTTCGCACCGGCCTTTTTCAACGCTTCAATTTCGGCGTGGGGAGCCCCGGCTTTTTTATGATACCCCCGGGCGATAATATCTCCATCTTTGACTATCACCGCACCTACACAAGGATTGGGTGAAGTTCTCCCCAGCCCTCTGCGCGCCTCTCGAAGAGCACTCCGCATAAAATGAATATCGGAATCTTTAAATTCGCCACCCACCTTTTACACTCCGCTACTGCTCTTCCCGTGATTCAAGAAGCACCTTGAGTTCGTCCATAAACTCGTTCACATCTCTGAACTGTCGATATACCGAAGCAAATCGCACATATGCTACTTCATCAAGACGGGAAAGATCTTCCATGACCCATTCTCCGATGACCGACGAGGCAACCTCTTTGGATCCCACGTCCTGCAGTTTGTGTTCTATCTCATCGACAAACTGATCAATGGAATCCCGGCTGATGGGCCGCTTTTCGCAGGCTTTTTCCAGGCCGACGATCATTTTCTGGCGGTCCCAGGGCTCTCTTCTACCATCCTTTTTAACCAACACTGGCATCATCACTTCAAGCCGTTCATAGGTGGTAAAACGCTGATCGCAGGCAAGGCATGATCTACGGCGTCTGGTGATGGTGCAGTCCTTGTTGAGGCGGCTGTCAATCACCTTGTTGTCGAGATGACCGCAGTAAGGGCATTTCATAAGCTCCTCCAGTAAATGGAATTCAGCACCCCCAGCATATCAACCAATCAATGTCGATGCCAGAAGTAAGCAGCTCTAAAATGAAAAGAGACCGGTATTGCTAAAGCACAATACCGGCCTCTCTTTTCTTTCTCTTGGAACCTGGGTCAGTCACTAAACTTGTCAACTCGTCGCTGATGTCGCCCTCCTTCAAAGGATGCCGACAACCAGACTTCGACGATACTTTCCGCCAACCCCTTGCCCAATACCCTATCACCCAGGCACAGCACATTGGCGTTGTTGTGCTCCCTGCTCATGCGGGCACCATATTCATTATCACAGAGCGCAGCACGTATACCTCGATATTTGTTTGCAGCCATTGACATTCCGATACCGGTACCGCATACCAAAATGCCGAATTGGACTTTGCCATCGAGTACCCGACCACAAACCTGATCGGCAAAATCGGGGTAATCAACCGATGCAGCAGAATCAGTTCCCATGTCGATCACCTCATGGCCCATATCTCTGAGTTTGGCCACAAGTGAATGTTTGAGTTCAAAACCGCCGTGATCGGCACCAATAGCGATTTTCATGGTTCCCATTGATTTAACCAGAAAAATTTTTGAATATTACCACCCCATTAGTGCCGCCAAACCCAAACGAATTGGATAGCCCATAAGCAATGTGCATATTCCTGGCTGCGTTTGGTACGTAATCGAGATCGCATTCAGGGCTCGGCTCGTTCAGGTTGATGGTCGGCGGGGCTACTTGATCCCTTATTGCCAGGGCAAGAAATACCGCCTCGATACCGCCGGCTGCTCCGAGCATGTGACCGACCATGGATTTGGTAGAGCTTATGGCGAGATTGTATGCGTGGTCGCCAAAGACCGTCTTGATGGCGATGGTCTCGCAACGGTCATTCAGCGGAGTCGAAGTGCCATGCGCATTGATGTAGTTTACATCTTCTGGGTTGAGACCGGCGTCGTCCAGGGCAAAACGCATGGCCCGTGCCGCTCCCTCGCCATCCTCTGGCGGCGCGGCTATATGGTAGGCATCGCTGCTGAGGCCATACCCAACCACCTCGGCAATGATGTGCGCCCCCCTTGCACGGGCATGTTCCAGCTCCTCCAGGATCAAAATTCCGGCACCTTCAGACATGACGAACCCGTCCCGATCCTTGTCGAATGGCCGCGAGGCCTCGGTTGGACTATCATTTCTCTTGGAAAGTGCCTTCATGGAAGAAAAACCGGCCAGTCCCAGCGGACAGATAACTCCTTCGGTGCCGCCGCAGATCATCACTTCGCTCGTGCCGTATTTAATATGGCGATAAGCCTCACCCACGGCATGGGTACCGGCGGTGCAGGCTGTGGTCATGGTGAGATTGGGGCCTTTTGACCCAATGTCCATGGATATGTGGCCCGACGGCATGTTCGGTATGGCACTTGGTATGAAGAATGGTGAAATGCGCTTGAAACCTTTGTTCAAAAAAGTCTCATGCTGTTCGGTAATGGTCGGCAATCCTCCCATCCCGTTGCCGGTGATAACTCCGACTCTTCCACAATTGTCTTCGTTTATCTCAAATCCGCTCTCCTCAAGCGCCATCCGAGTTGCAACCAGGGCATACTGAACAAAAAGCTTGAGCTGTTTCGCCGCTTTTTTGTCGAAGTGATCTTCGGCGCTGAAATCTTTGACTTCAGCAGCTATTTGAACAGGATCACCGGTGGGGTCAAAACGGGTGAGGCGGCCCACACCGCTCACACCGTTGCATATGTTAGTCCAGGTCTTCGCAACTCCGGTCCCAAGAGGAGTCACCAGTCCTGTCCCGGTAATTACTACTCTTCGGCTAGCCATTAATGCTTCCTTGGGTTTAAATCGTCTTCACGATCGCGGTGCATTGCGCTTATTTTATCTTATCGACGTAGTCAACGGCGTCCTGAACGGTGACAATTTTCTCAGCGTCTTCATCTGGGATTTCGATATCGAATTTCTCTTCCATGGCCATGATCAATTCGACCAGATCGAGAGAATCAGCACCCAGGTCATCAACAAATGATGCCTCGGAAACTACTTTGTCTTTCTCGACACTCAATTGTTCAACAATTATATCTACCATTTCCTGATTAACAGCCATTTTAGTTCTCCTCGATGATTGTTCTTTTAAAATGCGGAAGACCCCTCTCGATTTAGAGAGATGAGTTCTCACGCAATGTTAGATGACGCAATCTTCAATACTTGCATCAATTTTGCAACTACAAATTCGACGCAAAATGGTCATTCAAACTCCCGCACACCACCATAAGCACGACCTGGCTATTTGAAAAATCAGCGATTAAATCCGTCTTATCGTCCCCACCCCAGGGCACTCCAGGAAACTGCCGAAGGAGAAGGCCTGTGATGCTCGCAGACGAGGAAGCTGATGATCAAATAGTTAGTCCAGAAATACTACATGTACATGCCGCCATTGACATGGATGGTCTGACCCGTCACATACCCGGCTCTTTCACTGACCAGATATTCCACTGCCGCTGCCACGTCGTCCGCTTCACCAAGTGCCGCCAGAGGAATCTCCTCGAGCATTTTTTCCCGCACGGCCTCATCCAGATCTTGAGTCATCTCGGTAACGATGTAACCAGGGGCAACGCAGTTCACGGTGATTTTTCTGGAAGCGAATTCTCGAGCCAGTGACTTGGTCAAGCCAATCATACCCGACTTGGCTGCAGCGTAATTTACCTGTCCACCATTTCCTGAAAAACCAATTATTGAGCCGATGTTCACGATACGCCCCCAGCGCTTCTTCATCATTGGCTTGACTGCAGCTTTTGCACAACTGAAAGCGCCCTTCAAGTTGGTATCAAGCACCGCATCCCAATGCTCTTCCTTCATTCTGGCCACCAGGCCATCTCGGGTAATACCGGCGTTGTTAACTAAGATATCCAGGGAACCACTCTCGGCGACAACCTCTTTGAATCCAGCTTGAACCTGATTGAATTCGGCTACATCAAACTGCACTGCCTGGCCTTGCCCGCCCGCCTGCCTGACCAGCTCGAGGGTCTCCTCTGCCGCATCCAAACGGCTCACGTAGTTAACCCAGACAAAGCAGCCCATACTTCCAAGCCGAGTGCATATGGCCCGGCCTATTCCCCGGCTGCCACCAGTGACCAGCGCTATTTTGCCCTGAACTGTCATTGGCCGCGTTTCTCCTCTATTTTGTCGATTAATTTGGGGATCACCTCATAGAGATCTCCCACCACGCCAAAATCGGCAACATTAAATATTGGTGCGTCTTCATCCCGATTGATGGCCACGATAGTCTCAGAAGACTGCATTCCTGCAACATGCTGAATTGCTCCGGAAATCCCACAAGCAATGTAGAGTTTGGGGGCCACGGTCTTGCCAGTCTGACCCACCTGATGAGGATAGGGGATCCAGCCGGCATCAACTACC
>CBFCWR010000200.1:0-6057 GCA_965601575.1 uncultured Desulfofustis sp.
TATATATAAATAGTTTACCCAAGCGCGGCAATATTCATTCCTTAAGAGCAGTTTTCATTGTCGAGATTATTCATGAATCCAGCAGCCAGTGGTGCACCGTAGCTGCGGTGCGTGCTCTGCAGCGCTCGGCCTCTTCAACTCCGTGCTGAAAAACCGACCGGATGTCGGCCGCCAGGGCGGCCTCGGGCGATCGGTAAGCGTTTTCAGCGCTCCGTTGGGCCTCACAATGCAGCCCCGGACAATCAGCACTGCACATTTCGGATCCCTGCAAAGACTGCTCCCCGGAGTCGCTTTCAGGTAACTCGAGTATAATCTCGAGTCGAGCACTTCAGTTCCTGGCATGTTCACCGCTGCTTTCACTTGGCAAACCACCCTCATGGCAGTTATAGTTGTGCCCTACCTACTCTTTTCGATTACTGGGACAGTACACATGTCCTGCAGATTTCATGGAGAAACCTCATGTTCAGTTCATCAGACCTCCGCAAAGGCTTGAAAATTCTTATAGATGGTGAACCCCACATCATTGTCGACTTTGAATTCTCAAAACCCGGCAAGGGCCAGGCCTTATATCGTTGCAAGCTAAAAAATATGATCACCGGTTCGCAGTTTTCCAACACCTACCGTTCCAACGACAAATTTGAAAAAGCCGACCTGGAAGAGCGCAAGATGCAGTACCTCTACAATCAGGGCGACGAGTATCATTTCATGGACACGGAAAACTATGAACAGCTTTTCCTGACCGCTGAGCAGATGGGCGACAACGTCAATTACATGGTCGACAACATGGAGGTCCAGGTCCTGTTTTTCGGGGCGCGGCCCATAGATATCAGCCTGCCTATTTTCGTCAATCTCACCGTGACCCAGGCGGATCCCTGGGCCAGGGGGGATACCTCGGGAACCGACACCAAGCCGGTCACCGTGGAAACGGGCTATCAGCTGCAGGTACCGCCGTTTATAGAGGAGGGGGAGAAGATTCAGATTGATACCCGTTCCGGTGAATATGTGACTCGAGTAAAAGAGTAGCGATGCTCGATCTGCAGGGGCTGCAACTGAGGGCAGCCCTTTTGCGCCTCGTCCGCACGTTTTTCCACCACCAGGGGTTTCTTGAAGTAGACACCCCTGTCCGCCAGCCGGTTCTGCTGCCGGAAAGCACTATCCGGCCCATCACTTCAGGAGGGTGGTTTCTGCAGACTTCCCCGGAACAATGCATGAAGCGAATTCTTTCCCGGGGCAAAGCAAATATTTTTCAAATCTGTCCGTGTTTCAGAGCCGATGAGAGAGGCAGCAGGCACCTGGAAGAATTTACCATGCTCGAGTGGTATCGAATCGATGGTGACTATGTCGATCTGATGGCCGATTGCGAATCTCTGCTTCGCTACCTCAAAGAGTCGCTCAGCAGCCAGGCCGAGTTTCGAGCCGTTGTTGCCGGGTCCTGTGTCGGGACCATGCCATTGGAATCTGAATGGGAAAGGATCACCGTAGCTGAAGCGTTTGCCAGATGGGGATCTCTGCCGCTTGATGCAGCCCTTGAAGCTGATCGTTTCGACGAACTGGTTGCCATCGAGATCGAGCCCCGTCTCGGTCTCTCAAAGCCCAGCTTTCTTTATGATTACCCCGCCGCTTGTGCTTCGCTGGCCAGATTGAAAAAAGATGATTTCAGCCTGGCCGAACGTTTCGAGTTCTATGTCAATGGAATGGAGCTTGCCAATGGCTTCAGTGAATTGACCGATGCTGACGAACAGCGGGTTCGTTTCGAGGAGGAATTGGATCGGATCGAACAGCGTGAAGGCGTCAGGCCGCAAATGCCGGAGAAATTCCTTGAAGACCTCGCAGGTGTGGACCGGGCGGCGGGCATCGCTTTTGGCCTCGACCGGCTGCTCATGCTGCTGTTGTCGGCTGACTCGATAAACGAAGCGGTCAGCTTCTCACCTGATCAATGGTAAGGTGAGCAGCAAGATTCAGGGAAATATCTGCTCGCCAGAGGAACACGGTGGTTACTAACCGAGTCCATCATGGTGTTCACTAAAGCGCTCGGAGAGATCTAAGAGATACCAGGTAAGCTCTTCGAGTTCCTTTGTTCTCATTCCGAGAGTTTCATTTTTTGCGGTCTGCTCGAGGCCGTGTTACATCGACGAGAGTTTGTGGAATCCATACATTCCCACCACCCCTGATTTCTCAAACCTTACGGAATTCTGGTTATAAAAGCCTGGGGTGCGGCTAATAAGCTTTTTATGGGATATACTCACCGGTGAGGAAAGAAAATTAGGCAGTCGAGTCGTAACTAAGGGGCCGAATTTATGATGTTTCGCTGTCTTTTTTTAGGGCTTGATGGAGTAATTTGTGCTACACTGCAGCAGTCCTAAGTTATTCCTTTTACATATTTTTTTGCAGGTTTTATGATCAGTGGGATATCATAATTCCGGTACATCTTCTCGGGTGTACCAGTGCACAGGAGTGAACCAATGATTGAGAGTGTCTACAGCGTCAGCGATTACCTGGATCCCCTTGCCGGGGTTCGCAGCGTGGTGGCTGACTGCAAAGAGCAGCTGGATGGTAGAGTTCCCGCGGCAGGCCTGTTTTTCACTTCCTGCATGGAAGCGGATTACGCCCAGATGCTGGCGGAGATTCATGCCGCGTTTCCCAATATCGAGCTGATCGGCTGCACCACCGACGGCGAGATCACCCCGGCGCGAGGCTTCACCGAAGATTCATCCGCTCTGATTCTGCTGATCTCTGAAGATATTGGTTTTGCTGCTGCAGTTGCCGAGAATATATCGAAGGATGCCGAGGGTTCAGTTGCAGATGCGTATCAACAGGCAAAAGCGAAATTGGGCACCAACCCCTCAATGGCTTTAGTCTTACCAGATGGCATGTCCACCATGTTTGTGCCGATCGATGCGGTGTTGAGGTCGGCAATCGGTGATTCTTTTCCCATATTCGGCGGTTCAGCGGGAGATGGGTTTAGAATTGTAAAAACCTATCAGTTTCTGGGAAACGAGGTTTATTCAGATGCAATGCCGATTTTATTAATAAAGGGGGACCTTAAAATCGGTCTGAACATAGCTACGGGCCCCAGACCCTATGGTGAGTTTTATCAGGTGGAAAAAGTAACTGGTAATGTTGTCTATGCCATAGACGGTGTGACCGCACTTGAATTTTATGAACGATTTTTCGGCAAATTTATCGAGGATCGTGAATTATCATTTTTCCCTCTTGCTGTGTATAGCGGCAATGAGAAGGATTTTGTTCTCAGGGACCCCGTTGAAGTTGATCGAAGGAATGGCAGTGTTTCTTTTGTCGGTCGATTTGAAGAACCTTGCAGGGTAAGAATCACTCAGGTCACACGGGAGGAAACATTGAGCTCCGGCCACCAAGGTACAAAGCGGATTCTGGACATATTTGAAGATGATTCACCAGAATTGATTTTTTTATTCTCCTGTACATCACGCCGTCATGTGCTCGGCTCCCGAACCAATGAAGAATTCAAGATTTTACGGCAAGAGCAGCAGAGCATCCCCTTTTTCGGCTTCTACTGCTATGGTGAAATCGGACCATTTGCCAATGGGGATTCTGTTCATTTTCACAGTGACACGTGCATCTCGGTAGCACTTAGATCAAATTAAACCCCCTATGAGCGAAGTAGAAGAGTTGCGCACCCTGCTCGAGAAAGCAGAGCTGGAAATTAGCTATCTCACGCGCATTATGACCCGGATGGAGAAGCGGTTGCTGCGTCAGGAAAAGCTTGACGATATGAACCGCCATCAAACCAGGTGGGCCATGCAGCAGCTGGAGCGATCCCGTGAGCTGGCGGAGCAGGCGAGCCAGGCCAAGACCGATTTCCTGGCCAATATGAGCCATGAAATCAGGACACCGCTCAATATTGTACTGGGCATGGGTGAACTGCTGGCAGGTACCGAGCTAGACGAGAGTCAGTCGCAATACCTCGAGAGTCTTCGTCTGTCAGGTGAACATCTGCTTCGACTGATCAACGATATCCTGGAGTTTTCGAGAATCGAGTCCGGCACCGTCGAAGCAATCAATTCTCCTTTCAATATCAAAGAGCTGCTCGACGAAGTCGAGACCATGGGCAACCATCTGGCCCGGGATAAAGGGATCGAATTCTCCCTGCATTGCGATCGGGTGTTGGGAATCAACCGCATTGGAGATGCTCGCAAGATCAGGCAGGTGCTGTTTAATCTGGTGGGTAACGCAGTAAAGTATACTGACAGTGGTCGAATCAGTCTGACAGTTGAAAGTTTTGACGACAAGGGCGAGTGGCTCGCCTTCATCGTTTCAGATACCGGAATAGGCATACCGGAAGAGCAACAGGCGCTTATTTTCGATCGTTTCACCCAGATCGAGCAGGGCCGGCTGAAGAAACCGGGCGGTGTCGGTCTCGGGTTGGCCATCAGTAAGCGGCTCGTGGTTACCATGGGGGGAGCTATCAAAATTGACAGTAAAGTGAACAGGGGGAGCACCTTCAGGGTTGAGCTGAAACTGCCGTTTACCGATAAACTGCCCCTCACGTCTCACGCAGATGGTGAAGCCGATACCGGTGAGGAGGAACTTCCTCCGCTGCGAGTGCTGGTGGTCGATGATATTTACCTCAACTTCGAAGTCATAAAGAACTACCTCAATGATTTTCCCGTAACTGTCTGCTACGCAGAGAACGGACGGCAGGCGCAGAAGGCGTTTCTTGATGACGGCTATGACATCATCCTGATGGACCTCCGCATGCCGGTAATGGGAGGACTTGAAGCCACCACACATATCCGCAGGCTGGAATCAAGACTGGGGGCAGAGCCGACCCCGATTATAGCCATGACCGCCCACGCCTTCGTTGAACAGGAGGACAATTATCTGGAGAAAGGGTTTGACCAGGTTCTGATAAAACCATTTTCGAGAAAGGACTTGATCAACCGCCTCAGGCAGTATGCGCCGAAAAATGTCGCCGGGCTCGAGTCGCTTGAGAAACAATCCGAACGGCAGACAGAAGCCGGCGTCAGCGAATCACTTGCCGCCCTGATCCCCCAGGTGCTCGACTCCATCGCCAAAGAGATCCAGATCATCAAAAAAGCCCTTTACGAAAATGACCAGGAAACGGTGGCCAAGACCAGCCACGCAGTTAAAGGGCTGGCAGGTTTTTACGGGTTTGACCGCCTCTCAGGTCTGCTGGAGCACCTCGAAGACAGTGTGATTAAGCGCGAGTTTCGAACAGCTTACGCACTTGCTGATGCCTTGGGCAGCCACGTCAACGAGCTTCGGCGCAACAGGCGCTACAATAGAGCCGATCTTGCCAACTGAATCTCTCCTATTTGCGCTGCCTTTGTTTTTTGCCACTCGAGGGTGAACGGTGCGTGGCAGATGTTCGCTTAACCGCAAAGCCGCGCTCTATGATCTGGCGTTGGCGCAGTCTTTCAGAATGATTCCTGACTACCGGTATATCCTCATCCTTATTGCGGTGGCGGCCGCTCACATACATGGCCGTCGATAAGGTTCCCGGGGTGGGTGTGAAGTCCTGAAACTGGCGGACGGTGAGGCCCAGACGCTTCATCTTCTGGACCATGCTGCGTGTATGTTCCTCGCTGCAGCCGGGATGGGCACTGATGATATAGGGGGTAAGGCCGGCCTTCTTCCCGAGTTTTCTGGTAATCTTTCTGAACAGTTCGACAAAGCGTATCAAGCGCTCATGTCCCTCCTTGTGCATCAGGGCCAGGACTTCGGCCTCGGTGTGTTCAGGGGCTATTTTAAGATTGCCCGGCGTGTGATCTTTGATCAGTTTCTCGAGCAATGTTGGTGTCTCGAGCAGCAGCTCGATCCGCAGACCGGACGAAACGAACAGGTGATTGATGCGATCCAGGTCGGCGACCCTGTCGAGCAGCTCGATGAAGAGGTGTTCGTTGACGACCAGATTTTTACAGATGTCCGGATAAAGACAATCATGGGCAGGGCAGGAACCTATGGCGCAGCGGGTTCCGAATAGATTGGCCGTGGGGCCGCCAAGATCGGTGATGGTACCGTCAAATTCTGGTCGGGAGCTGATCCGCTCAACTTCGG
>CBFCWR010000201.1:0-6034 GCA_965601575.1 uncultured Desulfofustis sp.
GGCCCGAATGATCCCGCTCACCAGATTCTCAAGAGATCAGTCAGCCACCCCGGTAAATTTATTTTTTTAACTATTAATATCAGCACTATAGGGATATGTTATAATCATCCCTAACAATTTACGGCTACGTCCTTGATTTTTGATTTTTGCGTGTTTAATATCACGTTGTAGTACATTGGTAGTTCATACGATGTGCTCCCGATGGGGTGATGTAGACCGCAAACTGCATCACCCTCTCTTTTTCGAACGCAAAAAAGGGGACACAATACTTAATTACGAAGTGCAGTAATTAAGTATTGTGTCCCCTTTTTTTCTTTTTTTAAATCTGTCCCCACTTGTGCGTATTTCGAGCACAACGAGGAGCGTGGACAACAGGGCCGTTTCCGAACGGAAACTACTTGAGATTATCTTGTGCCTTGGCGGGCGCGTCTTCTTTACCGTGAAGATCGAATTCCTTGGCCAGAAAACTGACGAAATCGTCCTCGAATTGACGGGCACTCAGGCCGGAGAAATACTTGAGTTTCAGCCTTCTCTGGTCAGCTTCTGAGCTTTTTCCCCAGAGTTTCAATACCTTGCGTGCAGTATACATGTTCACCTCCCAGAAGTACTAAGTGGACGGAACCGTCCGTCCTTATCGGTGATCAACTTTATCCCCGCACCCCTTGGTCAGGTGCGTCGTTCACGTGTGTGAGGAGTTCCAGCTACCTGCGTGGATTCCTGGCTGTCCTTCTCATATCTCAAAGCCAGAAATCTGATGAAATCATCTCTACTGAAATGATCGCCGTGCTGACTGAGAAACTGACGCATGAGCCTCTGTTTCTCAGAGAGTTCCATGAAATTCCACAGGTTCATGAAATTTGGATCGCTCATAGTAACCTCCAAGTGCAAAGGTTTTCTGAGGCAGGTACAACCACATCGGGGGGCACAGCCTGAAGTGGATTAATATGGAAGAAAGTAATGATTTTATACCACACACACAATACCACAAATGAAAATAGCGGCCTTGTACGGTGTTTTTTACACAACCTTAACTAACTGTAATAAAACATTATATCTCCGATCGAACGGTCAGTAGCCCAGATACAGGACGCCTACATAGTGGTGTTTTAACACGCCTTTTTCCGCCTCCCAGATTTTTTTTCTGAAGACCATTTTATCCACACCCAATCTATCGCTCTGATGAGCCGTCCCCATGTCTCTCATCCGGAGCTATTAATTCCCCAATGGTCACCCATTTATCTATATGTCAGAGGTTATTCAGCAGTTACGCGCTCCGCACCTCGAGGCTTCAGCAAAGGTCGCGTCAAAACCCGGAAAGAAATGGTTGCCATTCATGCCATATTTGTATAAGGTGACCCAATTGTAACATATCATACAAATCTTGTTACATTATTGTAATTATATTTCCGAGGAGGGTATAAAAAATGAAATTACTTAGCTGTTCCACCGCTGCGCTCTTGCTGCTCCTTTCAAGTAGTTCAGCGTTCGCTGCAGATGCCATCGACACCGGCGACACCGCCTGGATCATCGTCGCCACCGCCCTGGTCATGATGATGACCCCGGCGGGGCTTGCCCTGTTCTACGGCGGAATGTCCCGCTATAAAAACCTGCTCAATACCTACGCCATGACCTTCGTGGCCTACGCCCTGGGCTCGGTGGTCTGGGTTATGTGGGGCTACTCACTGGCCTTCGGTCCGGATATCGCCGGTGTGGTCGGCGGACTTAATCATGCCTTTCTGGCAGGTATAGGGGTGGACAGCGTCTCCGGCACCATTCCAACCCTGGTGTTCGTTGTCTTTCAGATGACTTTCGCGGCCATTACCATAGCCCTGGTGCTCGGCTCGGTGGTCGACCGCATGAAGTTCTCCTCCTGGATTGTCTTCACCGTTCTCTGGCTGACCTTCATCTATTCCCCGATTGCCCACTGGGTGTGGGGCGGCGGCTGGATGGGTTCCATGGGCGCGCTTGATTTCGCCGGCGGCACCGTTGTCCACATCAATGCCGGTGTGGCGGGTCTGGTGCTCTCATACGTAGTGGGCAAACGCATCGGCTACGGTAAAACCCCGATGTTCCCCTCCAGTGTCTCTCTCTGCGCCCTGGGCGCCGCCCTGCTCTGGTTCGGCTGGTTCGGGTTCAACGCCGGCAGCGAACTTGCTGCCGACGGTATCGCCGCCTCCGCCTTCCTGGTCACCAACACTTCGGCGGCAATGGGCGCACTGAGCTGGATGTGTGCAGAGTGGCTGATCAACAAGAAGCCGACCCTGCTGGGCATTGCCTCAGGCGTCGTCGCCGGACTGGTGGCCATCACCCCGGCTGCCGGCTTCGTGGGCCTGATCTCATCGCTTATAATTGGCGGGGGCGCAGGCGTGCTCGGTTTCTTCAGTGTGGCCATTTTGAAGAGCAAAATCGGCTACGACGATTCGCTGGATGCCTTCGGCGTCCACGGCATGTGCGGTATCTGGGGCGCCCTGGCAACGGGTCTGTTTGCCAACCCGGCCATCAACGAGCTCGGCACCGGGGTATTCTTCGGTAATCCCGGCCAGCTTGTTATCCAGGTGATTTCGATCGTCGGCACCATCGCCTTCACCGCCGTCGGCACCTTCATTGTCGTCTACGTGACCAAGGCCATCACCGGCGGTCTGCGGGTCAGTGAAGAAGATGAAGTCCTGGGTCTCGACAATGCCATCCACGGCGAGAGAGCCTTCGAGATCGAATAGGCTGCCTTTTACAGCAACGGCTCCTGTCTAAAACCGGGGATCGGCTCCGGGGTGCCGAAATGGCATTTCGGAGTCGACCATGGAGGAGATAATGAAAAAAATAGAAGCGATCATCAAGCCGTTCAAACTCGATGAAGTCAAGGAGGCGCTGACCGAGCTTGGCATTCAGGGGATGACGGTGACCAATGTCGAGGGCTACGGTCGCCAGAAAGGGCACACGGAGATCTATCGAGGTGCCGAATACGTGGTCGACTTTATTCCGAAGATTAAAATCGAGCTCATCGTCCAATCAGATCTCGTTGGTAAGGTCGTGGAGACCATCCAGCAGGTCGCCAAAACAGGCAAAATAGGGGACGGTAAGATTTTCGTGCTCCCCGTCGAGGAAGTGGTCCGGGTGCGTACCGGTGAAACCGGCGAGTCGGCTATCTGATCAGCGACGCCTCAGACTTCCAACCATTTTCCGGACTATCCCCCGTCGGAGACCGCCCCGAGAATTTCTGCCACCTGCGGGTGGTCTCCGACATATTTTTCCCTGTACAGATAGCGAAGCTCGCCGCCGGGTGCGATCACCACCGCACCGCCTATCTGAAGCGCGCTGCCCTGCAGCTTCCCGGGCCGGATGCCTGATTTCAAAGCCGATAGAGCTCCCTGCAGGGGTTTGATGCCTAGCATCTTGGAAATTCCCGAGGAAAAGCCCAGCACCCGATAGGCTTCCCGGCCGGGATCGGCAAAGAGGTCCGAGCGGTAGCCGGTAACTTCCCGGAACTCGGCCAGGTGGGACGCGTGCCCCGGTCCAATCACCGCAAGCCTGCAGCCTTTTTCAGAAAATTGATTTTCGTATTTGCTCAGTTCAGCAACCTGCTGCCGGCAGAGCACTCAGCCAAAGTGTCTGACAAAGACAAGTGCCGCCGGTTGGGCGGCCCACAGATCGGAGAGCGGTATCTTGACGCCCTCTTGGTCATACACACTGAGCGGTGCGAGCTGCTCGACCGAGACTTCGAAGCCTTCCATATTTTTCTGCCTCCACAGAGGTGCCGCTGGCCGCAATCGCAGCCCGATTTAATCCTCTATCTCAAAGATACCGACCATGGGCGGCATCGTTTTCCTGCATCAGTCAATGATAAGCATGATGATACGGGTGGGGATGAAAAAGTGATCGCTTCCAGACCGGAAGCAGCGGCTAAAATGGAGAAGCCGGTCGATTTTTTCCGGCTGGTCCCTATAGTTGGCATATGACGAGCATGACCATTGCCTACGCCAACCATCGACCGGAAACCCTGCCGCTCAGCAAGCCGATCATGGAGGCCCACGAGCAGATTATCCTGGAAGAGCCGCCCCACCCGTTATTTGCCGAGATGGTAGGCGGAAAGATCAGCACGGACGAATATCTCTACGATCAGGACATCGAGTATCCGGCTTTCAGCCATCAGCAGTGCGACCTGCTGCGCAGCCTGTTCAAGGCAGAAAAAGGGCTCCACCAGATCGAGCCGTATCTGGATTACCTGATCGAGGTTCAGGATTTTTTCGCCGGGGGGAGCGGGCCGGACGATCTGGACCGCTCCACGCTTCACTATCAGGTATATCTAAGTGAAAAGGAGGCGACCCGAGCCCTGATCGATTACTACCAGGCGGTGCGGGGCGAAGATTTCGCCCTGCTGATCGAGTCGATAAAACAATTCGCCCTGGCCGACGCCGCACGATTCGAGCTGCGCGACCGACTCAGGGCCCAGGCTGTCGTCAGCCGGCTAGATGGGCATCACTCCATCTGTGTGGAAGCCGGGCCCATGCACCTGCTGCTCTTTCACCACTTGCGAAGATTGATGCCCCCGGGCTGGTCAATCAGACCGGTTTTCGTGGAGCATCAGGGACTTCAGGCACTGGGGCTCAAAACAGGGCTTTACGGTCCCGGCGACAAACTCACTGTCCACTATCTCTTCAACCGGAGGCTGCCTCGGGAGTTGGAAGATCTTCTCTGCGCCCGTACCCTGGTGTTCATGAAGATCGTGCGCAAAGAGGAGTTTGCTGATCAGCAGGGTCCCTACCCGCACCTGAGAGATGAAGGCCGGGCGATGGCGCTGGTCAATCGGCTGAGTTTCAGCCAGTGTCGGAAACTGTTCATGGAGATACGAGATAAAAGCGAACAAGAGGCCTTGACGCTGGTGAGCGCACACGGTGTCTGAACATATGGGTTGGGACAATTCGGCACCCCTCGCGCCGCCGTTCTCCGCCAGTTTGCAGAACACCGAAACCCAACAGCGCTGAGCTCCATCTAACGATGGAGTTTCGGTCGATCTGAACAACAAACTACCCAGGAGCGAAACGTCATGAAAAAGCTGATGCGCTTGATCATCGCACCCTGCTTTGCAGTACTTGCCATCGCCGCTTCTGCCGCGGCCGGGGAGGCTGACGTGATCGAAGCGAAAATTGAAAGGAAGGAAGCAGGCATCTTCACCATCGAGGCCACGGTTCAGCACTCCGATGAGGGGTGGAACCACTATGCGGACAAGTGGGAGGTGCTCGATGAAAACGGAATAGTATTGGCAACCCGGATTCTGCACCATCCCCACGTCAACGAACAACCATTTACCAGGGGACTTTCAGGTGTGAAACTACCGGAAGGCGTCACCGCTGTAAATGTCCGGGCCCACGACTCGGTGCACGGCTATGGCGGTAGAATCGTTACCGTGGAAGTTCCCTGATTCAGGCCAGTCTCATTCGTCACAGACGTGTGTGCCGGCATACTTCTCTTCGTCGTAGGTGTTGACCTCGCCCATCATCGGCAGAGCTCCCTGGGCCATCTCACCGCATTTCTGCATCTGCTTCAGGGTTGGATCAGAGGCCATCTTTCTGCCGTAAGATATGGCCATGTTCTGTGCCTTGTCACGCTGACCCTGGCTGCATAATCTTTCAATATCTTTAGTCATCTTCTCTGATTTCACCTGAAGCTCCTGGAGCTTGGCCTGGTCGATGGAGGCCATACATTCCTGTACCTTCTGCATGACCTGCATCATATCCTGCATATTGCCCTGATTCATGGTCTGCGGGGTCTGGGCCAAAGCAGATACTGGAAGCAACAGCGCGATTAGAATAACTGCGCCTTTCATGGGATTCTCCTTGATAATTGTTAAATACGGCGGCCGTACAACGATTCGCTACATTCGATGCCAGCCGTCGAGGTAATGCCGCCTGGCAAGTTCTCGGCGGGAATTTTACGTGCAATGTGAGGGTAACGCGTTATCATAGCTGCTAATTTCAGATTAACTGAGCCTTTTGCAAAACTAAGATTTTCGTTCAAAATCAAGGCATGCGAGAAATTT
>CBFCWR010000202.1:0-6010 GCA_965601575.1 uncultured Desulfofustis sp.
GAGCCTACCTCGACATTGAGATAGACGGCGACCCTGTCCCTGGGTTCACCATTGGACCGCAGAACATACCTGAGACCGTTTTCCAGTCTCCCGTAGTAAATACTGGGGTCAGGCTCAAGTGTGCTCTGCTCATGGGGCCAGGTTGTTGACAAACAACTATCCGCAGTATCCGCAAATGAGTGGGAACCAATCGTGATGATGAAAATCAGGATGAGGGAAGATAAACGAAAATACGAAAATAACATGGTCAACTCGACAATCTGTAGTATTTATTCCTGATCATATGGTATGTCCTGTGAATTGCAAAACAAGGGCCTGGATTAATATCGCCGCCATTCGTGATGATGAAATGGTTTATTCGAGGTCTCTAATCAACAGCGGCACTATTTCGGACAATTCGACTCACATGGCACGCGATGAATATAGCCTTTCGGCGACCCTCTATGATTACTGTCTCACCCCCCTGTTAAAAAAGTTCAGGACAGATATCAGTACGGTAATCCAGCACAGGGGACATCGCCGAGTACTAGACGTCTGCTGTGGAACAGGTGATCAGCTCAGGCTTCTTGAGTCAGAAACCAAAGAACTGACTGGCATCGACAACTCAGAGGCCATGCTGGCTCGAGCGAGGAGAAATTGCGGGGAGCACACGGTTCTCATTTTAAAAGACGCCACCCAGCTTGACTTTCCTGAGGACCATTTTGACTGTGCCATCCTGTCTTTTGCCCTCCACGACAAACACCCGACCCAGCGCGACCTGATTTTCTCACAGGCCAGAAAAGTTGTGGCCCAGGGCGGTTCCCTGATCGTCACTGACTACAGCAAGGAAACTTCGGGAACCAAAGGGTTCCTGCTCGGTGATATACTGATTCCTGTTATTGAAAGGCTGGCCGGTAAAGACCATTATCGGAATTATTTGAGTTGGCAGCGCGATGGCGGTATAGAGACCTTCCTCCAGCAGAGAAGCGACAGAGTAGACATCATTTCACGCAGATTTGGCGGCTCTGTGTTCTGCTGTGCGGTGACAATCGATGACGATTACAAGACCTATCAGAAACACCTGGCCCTGCTCGACAAATCACTCTCGCTATCCTGAACAAGGGGTATCACGATGAACAAGACGGATGAACTCCATGGTCGGGTCGTGCTTGTTCCCGGCGCCAGCCGACCCATTGGCAGAGCCATTGCCCACAGCTTCGCCAGACGCGGTGCAACGCTGGTGCTGCCGATCTATCCGGACTGGCCCGAATCGAACCGGGAGATGGAGCAGCAATTCAACCAAGCGGATTATGACTATTTTTGCCTGCCGTGCGATTTAACCAGCTGGGAGCAGACCGGGAATTTGCTGTCTGAAGTAAAGCATCGGTATGGGGTACTCCACTATCTCATCAACAATATCGACCGGGGTGGCATGCCGGTGGTACACGGCTCTTACGAAAAGGCGGTTAACAAGCAGCAGTGGCAACTCGAGTTTGATACCACCCTCAAGGCCAAACACCATCTCTACCAACATAGTTCCGATTTACTCTATGCTTCTGAGGATGGTGCGGTCGTCAACGTTTCCTCCATCGCTGCCCTGGTCGGCAGATCGGGCCCCGCCTCGCTGCTTTATAGCGACGGTTACAGTGCTGCCAATCGTGGAATCGCCTCATTCACCAGACAGTGGGCAAAGGAACTCGCTCCTGCTGTCCGGGTCAACGAAGTTATGCTCGGTTTATTTGAGGGCCGACACGGTCCAGGCACAAGGGGATGGGAACTAATGGATACGACCCAACACCATGAGCTTTTGAAACGAACCCTGGCAGGCAGGACGGGAACCCCCGACGAGGCGGCCGAGTTCATCTATTACCTGGCGGTCAGTGCCAGTTACCTCACTGGAGCGGTGATCCCGTTTGACGGTGGCTTTTTATTGGGTGCAAATCGAGTTGGAGACATGCCGAAGGGAATCCTCGAATGATGGGCTACCTTGCTAGAAACTTTGAATTGCTGACTCTGCCAGTTCTGCGACGCTGCTGTCGAGAAACGCTCCTCGCTGGTAGATCCGCACAGACCTGTGATCTTCTCGGGCGGGCTCAAGTAGTGATTGGTATTTCGTTAAGATCAAAAGACCTGCCAGTCTGCAGGCCAGCCCCTTAACGGTAGCATTCTCAGAAAGTAGATACACCTCGATGTTATCGTCAAGCCCGAGGCCTGTAAGCTCAGTTTCATAGAGCGGTGCCACTCGGCATAATCCCCACAAAACGCCTTCCTGGAGCAGCTCCAGTTCGAGAAAATTTCCGTCCTGAAACAATTCGGGTCCATCGTCCATGGTATAGGATACGAGCATATGCAGATATTCATCAGCCAGCGGACGGCTGTGAAACATCACCTCTGCCATGGCCTCGGGGACCCCCCAGCCAATCCCGCCAGATTCGTCATTGAGCATCCACAGGAATCGGCGCATTACCGTTCGTGCCTTTTCCATATCATCGACAGCCATTGCAGGAACCACAGAGCCGAAGCTGCTCACCGCATGCCAGCGGACCAGCTCATGGGAATGACAGAGACAGGAAAAAAGCGTGTTTATGAGGTTTTTCCGGGGAAGAGAAGAGATCTCGTCATAGATGGTGGCAAGATCCTCGAAGCGCAGCAGGTTGATGACATGCTTCTTGAATTGCAAGCGGTTCATCATCGCGACTTCAGGCCCATAAGAATATTCTGGTAAGCGGTTCAATGTGCAGGAAATTCGACGTGGATGTAATCGTCGGCCTCAGCTGTCAGCCCCTGCGATCATCGAAGCGCTTCATTCCCTCCATCAGCATGCCCATGAATCCGCCGATTGGCTTGAGCTTGCGCTCGGAGGCTGACAATCCCTGGATGAACTTAAATCGACCATCGCCCAGGGCAATGAACTCATAGAAACCTGCAAGACCTCTTTTGTAGCCGAGATCCACTTTGACGATTTCACCGCCGTTGAACAAAATCTTTCCGTTCAGTAATTCCGACTCAATTTCCAGGTACCCGGTCTTCTGGTTGCTGTTGATCATCTGTGATATTTCGACAGGAGAGATGTCCGACAGCTGACCGACCATACCGGTACTGAGTTCCTCTGCCCTTTTCGCATTCAATACGTTGATACGTTCAACAAAAAGTTTATAGAGGAAGATCTGCAGCGATGGAAAGCGCACCAGTACATGCCTGAAATTCTTTTTATTCAGGGTCGCAATGACACAGGGTTCAGCCGCCTGGATAGTGGTGGTCATGGTTTCGCCGGAGATCATGCTCAATTCGCCGAATACCTCGCCCGGACCCAACTCAGCCAGAATTATTCCTTCGTCGTCGATCACTTCGACTTTTCCTGAGACGATAATATAGAGCTTGGTACCCGCCTGACCTTTCTGGGAAACGAAATATCCCCAATCATAGTGCTCGAACTCGAGCAGGGTGCCAAGGTCCAGGAGATCATCGTCAGCCAGGGAGCTGAACAGCTCAATTTCTCTCAGATCATCAGCGTACCTGATTACTTCGCGGAGCTTCTCCTTGCGCTCGGCCGCGACCAGCAGTTTCATCTGCAGGGTCGAGAAGTTTTTTGCCTTCTTGTACTCGAATTTAATGATACCGCCGCAGCCACCGCACTTGAACTCGGGCTGTTCACCGATGCCCCTTTCCTGTCTTTCCAGGATCGCCTGTTCTGAAGTAAGGGTGACGATATCTTGTGACAGAATGAGACAGACCGGTTTACCCGTAGGTATTTTCAGGGCATTTTCACTCACCTCGAACTCTTCCTTGGCATTGTAGAAGGGGCAATTATGTTCGTCGGTGATGATGAAAATCGAATTCTTGAAATGCGAGATCATCCTCTCTTATTACCCAATAAGCTATTCTAATCCGGGACGTGGCGATCTATTACGGATTGTGCGATATCTTCCCGTGAAACTTCAATCCGATCGGCCAAAGAGCAGGTAGATGACAACACCCAGGATAGCAGCCCCGCCGAACAATACCGGCAGCACTTTATTCACCTGAAGCTCCTCGCCCACCACCAGGGTTTTCATGTACTGGGTTCCTGAAGCCCACCATACGCCGATGAAAATGGCGATGAAGATCATGTCCCGCCAGCGCTGCTTCCAGATCAGATAGAGGACGAGCGCGACAAAGGGCACCATAAACCAGGGGTTGGTGGAGAGCCCGACATAGTCAACTTCGGCAAGTTGATCGATCAGCTTGGTTGACTCGACGAATGCCATTATCTTTCCGAAAAATTCGTTCATCTGACGTACACCTCCGGATATTGTTAGCTCAAAACTGTGCTGCAATCACAGGATTATATCATCTGCAGATAATGAATCAAACCAAATAACAAACTGTAATTACAAGTTTTCTATCCACAGCAAACGGGCAGCCCGCAGCAATCGGTGGAACATGAATCTGGGACATTAGTGGATGAAGTGATAGTAGATTTTTGAAATTATAAGAGATTTACCCCACGATATGGACTATTATCAGTGTCGCTTTTTCATAATAATTACCTGTTAATATCACCTCTTATCCTTTTATTAAAAGCGTTGTTTGCACATGAAAAAGTCTTTGGTCCCATCTTACACCAGCACTCCGATGTACGGTTATTTGCTGCTGCTGACCATCTGCTCCACCGCCGGACTCCACGTGTGGAGAACGCTGTTCGACAATTTTGCCGTCAACGTGGTCAACCTGGACGGTTTTCATATTGGTTTCATCCAGTCGGTACGCGAACTCCCTGGCTTTCTCTCCCTGCTTGTGGTGTATGTCCTGTTGATTGTCAAAGAGCACCGGCTTTCGGCTCTATCGGTCTTGATTCTTGGAATTGGCGTTGCCCTGACCGGTTTGATGCCAAGTTTTTACGGGTTGATATTCACCACCCTGGTCATGAGTTTTGGCTTTCACTATTTCGAGACCACCAATCAGTCCCTGACGCTGCAATATTTTGATCAGCAGACATCCCCGGTTGTGTTTGGCAAACTTCGCAGTTTCGCCGCGGCCACCAATGTGATTTGCGGCTTGATTGTGATCGTTTTGGCCCCGCATCTTGAATACCACCAGTTTTATCTGCTGTTCGGCATTACAATAGCGATGGCGTCTGTCTGGGCCTTGACCAGAAATCCCACCGATCCCAAACTGCCACGTCAACGCAAGGAAATGGTCTTCAGAAAACGCTACTGGTTGTTCTACAGCCTGACCTTCATGTCGGGCGCCAGGAGACAGATCTTCATCGCCTTTGCGGTATTTTTGCTGGTAAAAAAGTTCGAATTTTCCGTTTCGGAAATCGCCATTCTTTTCCTGCTGAATAATGTGGTCACCTTTTTCGTCAGTCCCTATATCGGCAAATGGATTGTCAGATTTGGTGAATGCCGGGTTCTCTCCGTGGAATACCTGTCGCTGATAGTCATATTCATTTGCTACGGCCTGGTTGAATCACGCTATGTGGCCCTTTTTCTCTACATAGCAGATAATCTGTTCTTCAACTTCGCCATCGGTATCCGAACCTTTTTTCAGAAAATAGCAGACCCTCAAGACATCGCCCCGAGCATGGCGGTGGGCTTCACCATCAACCACGTGGCCGCTGTCTTTCTACCTGCCCTCGGTGGCATGTTATGGCTGGTTGATTACCGCTATGTATTCTTTACCGGCGCCCTGCTCAGTTTTCTCTCCCTGTTGCTGGTCTGGCTCATTCCTTCCCGACTCAGGCTCGTCAGGCAATCTGACAGCACTTAGTAAATCGCTGGATCCCTGTATAAAAAGAAAAAGCCTTTGGAACCATCACGCCGCAACCAATCCAGCAGCACAAACAAACGAAGATGGACGAACAGAATACGACCAGAACATGAAAATGCATACAGATCGAGACGATTTGAGTGAAGTGAAGTTTCCCAATGGACTCAGATTCACAATTCGTCACCCATGTCTTACAGTTTTCGACACTGAGGGACTATCATTAAGCCACCATTACGATGATTAAACGAAAAAATCTAATTCTCATTGGCATGCCCGGGTC
>CBFCWR010000203.1:0-6008 GCA_965601575.1 uncultured Desulfofustis sp.
GCTGCATCGGGATGCTCGGGTACACTCTTTAAAATTGAGCGGGCAAGTTGCTCTGCCTGGTCGATCATTCTGAAGTTGAGATAGAGGTTGGCCAGCGTCGAGAAATATTCCCGATTTTCGGGTTCGACCTCCAACGCCTTAAGCAACGCCTGCTCACCTTCCTCGTAGCGTCTCAATTTGAGCAACGCCAGGGCCTGGTTGTACCTGGGACGGGTATAGGTGGGCATGCCGTCGGCGGCGCGGCCAAGCACCTCAGCAGCTTCTTCATACTTCTCCAGTTCTGCGAGCAGCAGACCAAGCGAGTAGCTCACTTCGTACAGCTCTGGTTCCTGGACCAGCACCTCGCGCAGGAGTGTCTCGGCAGCTTCATTGTCACCGCTCCGGTTAAACGCCATGGCCAGGTTGACCTTGGCGGGATAAAACTGATCGTCGATGGCGATGGCCTGCTCATAGTAGGCGCGCGCCTCATCTTCGTTGCCCAGCGCTATCGCCAGATTACCGAGATTATAGCGCTGCGGGGCGAAGTCGCTGTTGTAGCGCATTGCTTCTCGATACTCTTCCAGCCCGGCTGCCAGGGCGGCTCGGTCATCTTCTCTGATCTGGCTGGTCGGCAGGCCGGCAAGGGCAGCCGCCGCTTCTATCCGCACCGCCTTGACGGGGTCGTAAAGCTTGGGGGCGATAGACTCGAGAAGCTGCCCGGTATCGAGATTCTGAAGGCCCCTGATCGCCGTATACCTGATCAAGCTTTCGCTGTCTTCAAGACTGGAAACCAACAGGTCGGTGGTCGGCTGCTCCGGATAATTTCTCAACAGGGACAGCGCTGTCGCCCTCACGATCACCGGCATCAGCGGATCACTCGCCAGGGTGCGCAGGGTTTCGCCAGCATTGGGCTCGAGAGACCGTGCCGCCGCAATTATCTCGCCGTAGTGCGGTTTTCTCGTTTTTCCATACCATTGTTGGTAGTGATCGTTTACCCAGTTCGGCGGTTTGTCAACGTGGCAACCGACAGCAGCACAGCTGTTTGGGGTATCGATAGACAGGCTGAGGTCGGGGCGTGGGATTCGGAGGCTGTGATCAGGGCGGTAGTCGATTCCCATGTAGGTACGGCCCGGCATGTGGCACTTGACGCAAAGATGTCCGTCGCTGGGCCTTCCTTCGTATTCACGCTTATGGAAATGGTGCTCGTAACGATCGTATTCCTCAGCGCGATGACACTGCAGGCAGAGATCGTTGCCTTCCCTGTGCAGTTCCAGGCTGTGGACATCGTGACAGTCGCTGCAGCGTACTCCATGGCGATACATTTTCGACTGCACATAGGATCCGTAGACATACACCTCTTCAAGAATCTGTCCGTCGGGAAAGTAAAGCCCTTCATCGAGCAGTGATGGAACCATTGTATCAAGTACATCACCAGACAAATGGGCGTTGTCGCCAAGCTGAAAGCGCCTGGAGTGGCAGGGTGCGCAGAGGGCTATCTGGGCTTCGCTGGTGATGGCCGAAGTGGCAACCACAAGTTCCGCGTTTTCCACCAGAGTGCGGGCCAGAGGTGGTTTGCTGGCCCAGGCGTCGTGGCGAGAACCTGGACCGTGGCAGGATTCGCACCCCACATCGATCTCAAACCAACTGGTGCGATAACTATCCTGTTCCATGTCGTAGTTCTTTACCAACCCGGTGGAGTGGCACTCCGCACACATGCCGTTCCAGGTCTGTCCGCCTCGGGTCCAGTGCAGCCAGTCTTCGGTGTCTTTTATCTCATAGGGCGGCAGACGATACCATCGATTGTCCCGCGTATCCCAGGCAATGTTGAGACACTGCAGGCGGCCGCCGGGAAACGGCACCAGATATTGCTGCAATGGATAAACCCCGAAGACGTGAGTTATTTCGAAGGTATCCAGGAGCCCGTCCGGTCCTTCGGTGGTGACCATGAACTTATTTTCCTGCCTGAAAAAGTGACTGGTCACCTGGTTGTGGGGATCGGTGTAGCGGGCGTCGTTGAAATCACCGAGTACGGTCTCCTCGGTGGCAATATCCATGGCCAGATCGTGGTGGGAACCCCGCCACTTTTCATAGGCACCCTGGTGGCATTCGCCGCAGCGCGGGCTGCCGACAAAATGCAATTCGGTGGGAGACTCGGGACTAATGCTGTAGCTGTCTCTCTGCAGGTAGATCAAAGGCGAGATAAGAATGAGAACCAAGGCGGCCAAAGCCGTCAGCTCCAACACGTGCGATCTGCCGTCCGGGGATCCAGATTCTTCGCCGGACCGGTGGTCTTGCTTATCTGTCTGCATCATACCCGGGTGGTTTGCGAATCATCGAATGACTCCCGCCGTTGCCCAGTGGTAACCTCGATTCTGATGTTGCCGTCCTCGATGCGGACTGGATAATAATCGAGGGGGCGTAAGGCCGGTGCGGTCAGAACAACGCCCGTCCGGTCGAACGTTGAACCGTGGCAGGGACAGACAAATTTCTGTTGCTCATTATTCCAGGAGAGTGCACAGCCTAAATGAGTACAGGTTCTGGACAGGGCTATAAAGCGATTGTCTTCGAGGCAGGCTAGAAACAGCATTGCCTCCGGAATCGCTTTGACCTGTCCAGGGGTGAATGATTCCACCCGACCGGCTTCGACGTATCGTATCCCCTTGAGTTGAGTGTGTCGGGTTTTTCGGGATTTCAGCAAAGATGAACCAAACCAGCCCAGTTCGATAAAGGCCACCGCTATGATCAGAGCCCAGATTCGATTGAGTAGTGTTCTGCGGTTTGACTGATGTGGCGTCCCGGAGTTCAGGTGTCGTTGCTGTTCCATGATCGTCACATCTCTAAAAGGGGAATCCCAAGGCCATGCCGGGTCCGCGGAACCAGACGCCAATCGCAGTGAGACCACTGATCATGCCCACGCATACGAGAACAACACTCATCAAAGACACGGATTGCGCAAATTTCTTCCATCTCAGAAATTGGTAGAGCAGGCCGAGAGATACGACCAGAACGAGCAGCGGGAACACACCACGGCTTAACCAGGGGGTGAGTGCGTGGATGGAGCCCCTGGATTTAAGGGCCAGTTCGTCAATTGCAACCAGGAACGTTGCCACCAGTATACCGGAAAGAAAGGAGAACGCCGCAATCCATCGACCGCTCGGCCCCCCGCACCAGATCCCGGGTTCCAACTCAGCCCGCTTCATGAAAGGCAGTGACCCTAGCAGCGCCAGCATAAGCAAGGGGACGACCAGGATTGCGAAGACCGGGTGGAGGTGGAGCAGCAGTTCCTGAAGACCCATGAAGTACCAGGCGGCTTTTGCGGGATTCGGGCTGGTTCCGGGATTGGCCATTTCTGCCAGCGGTGCGTCAACCAGAGCTGAAAAGACGAACAAAAAGGCACAGAGACCGAGACCGACGGCCGCCTCCCTGGCCACCAGGGTGGGCACAGCGGGTACCAATGCAGGATTTTTCCGCGAGCTGCGTGTCCGCACCAGGCCCCCCGATTTACGAATCAACCAGAAATGGTAGACCAGAAGCACGATAACCAGAGGGGGGATCACCCCCACATGTATGGCAAAGAAATTTGCCAGGGTGGGCGGGCCCACCTCGGCCGCGCCTCGCAGGATTTCACTGAAATAAGCGCCAACCAGGGGCACGTAAGCCACCATGTTTATGAAAATGGTTACTGCCCAGAAGGCACGCTGGTCCCATGGTAAGAGATATCCGGTAAAGTTTGAGAGCAGTACCAGAACCAGTAGAACGCAGCCGATCAACCAGTTTAGTCTGCGTGAGCGATCGAGGGCCCCGGTCAGATAAACCCTGAGCAGATGCAGCATGACCAGCAGGACCAGCAGATTGCCCGCCCAGTGATGGATGTTCCTGATGAAACCTGCCACGGACGCGTCCGCATACATAGACGTTACCGATTGGTATGCGGCGGCGGCGTCGGATGAATAGCTCAGTAACTGGAGTATCCCGGTGATGGTGAGGACCATAAAAAGGGTCGCCGCCATGCCGCCGAGTCCGAAAGAGAGGTTGAATCTGATCGTTTCGGCGACCACTTTTCGCGGGTGCAGATGGAAAACAAACCCTGTTATCGGGGCGTGGCGGGGGGCTGTCTGGTTAGTCATCTATAGTCAGGATACCTTCAATCAACAGATAAATGATAAACTACACCACCATAAACGACTCTTGAGGTTGAAACAAGCAGGTGTTTTCCCCGCTGTTGCGAGAAATGAAATCCGGTGGCCAGGAAAATCTGTGGCAATTTCCCAGCCCCATTTTATAGTTTCGGGTAATGCGGGCAAACCCCAAAGGATGCCTGAGCAAACAAATGAATGTGGGACTCACCAATGAAAGGCGGTATCAAAGATTATTACACCATACTTGAAGTGACTCCGGAGTCCGATGAAGAGCAGATTCGCAGCCAGTACCGGAAGCTGGCCATGCGCTACCATCCGGACCGGAACCCCGATGACCCCCAGGCGGAAGAAAAATTCAAGGAAATCGCCGAGGCCTACGGGGTGCTCACTGATCCCCAGAAGCGTTCCCAATATGATGCGGCCAAGGCGGCTGGAATGGACTGGCAGCATGGGGAAACCCAGGACGGCTTCTCTTACAGCCAGGAAGATATTCTCCGCGATCTGTTTCGTGACCCACGTTTCCAGGCGATGTTTCAGAGCTTGCTGCAGGAGTTTCAGCGCAGCGGTTTCAGGCATTCCGGCCGTTTTGTCAGGCAGAGCTTCTTTGGCGGTAAAGGTATGTTCATCGGCGGCTTGTTTATGCTCGGTTCTCTTGCAGGGCCTGCTTTGCTGAAATCTGCCGGAAAAAATCTCGAAGATAACAAGACCAACTCGTTGCTGCAGAACGTGGGCCGGACCTTCGGGTCACTGCTGGGAGGTCCTAAAGAACAGGAGGAACCAGTGATGCAGCCACAAGAGAGAGGAACAGACGACCTGACGTATCTGATGAGATTGACTGGTGAGGAACTGGAGCAAGGCAAATCGGTTCAAGTGGTAAGTCAGGGCCCTGACGGTCAAGAGATGCTCAAGGTCAAAATTCCCCCGGGCAGCAGAAGCGGCACCAAATTGAGACTGCGCGGTCGCGGCAATGCGGGCCCGGACGGCAGGGGTGATCTCTATCTGCAGCTCGAGCAAATCTGAGCTGTGCTGATTGCACCCATCAGATGGGCACATTCTTGAGCTCTTCACGCTGCTCACGGAACTGCACAATTCGTTCAAGAAGCTGCTTCGTGCGGCGTTTTAGTTTTTGTCGGCCTAAAAAGGTGATGCGGCTTGAGAGCTGCAGAAATTCCTTGTTATCGTAAGGGCCTTTCAAGTCTATCGCATAAGCTCGATAGCGGTTGTCCCGGTCTCTCCTCAGCACGATGTTTTTCAGGTTGATATCGAACAAAAACAGGTCGTGAGCGATAAGATAATCGCATAAGGTGCGAGCCACCTCAAGGATGTTGTCGATATCGCACGCGTCGTCGTAGACCACGATTTCCCAGATGGTTTGGGAAATCTCGCCGCTGCTGTCACGGATGCAATCACAGACCAGCCCCTGGCCCTTATCAGTTTCGACAAATCCATGGCAACGGCTGATGTGATCCAGCTTCTCATGGCGCTGACAGATCTTCTGATAGCTCGAATATTCCTTCTGATTGGCATCATTTCCACCAACCCGGTCGGCACGCCCGACTTTTATGACCAGCGTTTCGTCCTCGGGGTGCAGGTAACAAGCCCGCAAGGTTCCGCGGCCTACCAACAAGTTGTCATTGAGTGTGATCATTTGCGCCGAGTCAGGTGAGTTCCCGGAAAGTGATTCGCAGGACCCGTCTAGGTATTTGTTAATATAATGAAAAGACGGCTCTCTGCTGATGCAGGATGCAACCAGTGCAATGTACTCTCAGACCATAGCGTAATGGAGTCATTGATCGCAACGGTTTACTGGGGACAGTGACATATGCCCCATCCATCCGAGCCATTTGCAAAACGATCTTTTCGCCCAAACTCTGCGTTATGCTCGAAATT
>CBFCWR010000204.1:0-6008 GCA_965601575.1 uncultured Desulfofustis sp.
TGGGTATTACCAACGTAACTGGAAGTTTCGCATGGCTCAACCCTTAGCATCCGACACAGCCGCTCCCGGCTCTACGGCCTCGCACCAGCGTGGTCGCGGCCGGAGATACGCAGCGGATTTTATATAACAGATCGTTACATTCAGGGTCTCAGCAACCTCGAGGAAAATCATGGAAAGAATCAGAAAGCAATTTGCCAGTGCAGCCAGCATTCTGGAACCACCGCATCTGATTTCAATGCAGAGGAAGTCCTATGAGCATTTTCTGCAGATGAATTCCGATTCCGATCAACGTCAAGATATCGGGCTCCAGGCCATTTTAAAGGAAATTTTTCCGATCAATGATTTCAATGGCGTCTGTTCTCTGGAATTTGTCAGATATAAGTTCGGAGAACCGAAATATACCGTTCAGGAATGCCAGCAAAGGGGCATGACATTTGAGATACCATTGAAAATCGTGGTGCGGTTGATCACCTTTGATGTGGATGAGGAGACTGGAGTCCAGTCAATTCGGGATATCAAGGAGCAAGAGGTGTTTTTCGGCTCCTTGCCCCTGATGACCGCTGATGGGGTATTCGTCATCAACGGCACCGAGCGGGTTATTGTCTCCCAGCTCCAGCGTTCACCGGGCCTCTTCTACACCCATGATCAGGGCAAAAGCCACGCCAGCGGTAAACTGCTCTACTCGGCGCGCATCATTCCAGTACGCGGTTCATGGATAGACCTGGAATTCGATATCAAGGATATCCTGCATGTGCGTATCGACCGGCGCCGTAAGTTCCCCGTCACAACCCTGCTCAAAGCCCTCGGCTACAATGGCACGGAGCTGCTCGAGCATTTCTACCCGATCTCGACCATTAAGAAAAAGAGAGACGGGTACATGATCAGTTTTGATGAAGAGACCGCCTTTGGAACCCGTTTGGAGTTCGACCTCATCAATCCCAAGGATGGAGAGATTATAGGCAAGAAAGGCCGAAAAATCTCACGGGCCATGTGCCGCAAGATCGAGGCCGCGGGTATCGAGTTCATGAAGATTTCTGCCGAAGCGTTGATCGGCAAGGTAATCTGCCACGATATCGCCGATCCCACTGAGGAAGCGCCTCTGGTCATGCACAACACCGAGATCACCGAATCGATAATCGAGTCTCTTGAAGGGGCGAAAGTGAAAGAATTCAAGGTGCTTGGAATTGACGGTGTGAAGTATTCCGATTCCTTCAGAAAAACCCTTGCGGTGGACAAGGTCGGTTCAACCGAGGAGGCCCTGCTCGAGATCTACCGACGGCTGCGGCCGTCAAGCCCGCCCACCCCTGAGGTGGCGGACAGCTTCTTCCAGAACCTGTTTTTCAACCCTGAGCTCTACGATCTTTCCGAAGTGGGCCGCTACAAGATCAACGCCAGGCTCGGTCTTGATGTGGACATCTCTCAACGGGCTCTGACCAAGGATGACATAGTTGAGTCGGTAAAATATCTGGTGCGGCTCAAGGACAGCCAGGGAACCGTTGACGACATCGATCACCTGGGCAACAGGCGGGTAAGGACCGTCGGCGAACTGGTCGAAAACCAATACAGGATGGGGCTGGTTCGTATGGAACGGGCCATCAAAGAGCGCATGACCCTGCAGGATGTGGAGACACTCATGCCGCACGACCTGGTCAACCCGAAACCGATCTCGGCGGCCATCAAGGAGTTTTTCGGAACCAGCCAGCTCTCGCAGTTCATGGATCAGACCAATCCGCTTTCAGAAGTTACCCATAAACGCCGTCTTTCAGCGCTTGGGCCGGGTGGTCTTTCCCGTGAGCGGGCCGGTTTCGAGGTTCGCGACGTACACCCCACCCACTATGGCAGAATCTGTCCGGTTGAGACTCCGGAGGGCCCCAACATCGGTCTCATTGTGTCGCTTGCGACATATGCCCGGGTGAATCCCTATGGTTTCATCGAAACACCCTATCGCAAGGTCGGCGAGCGGATCGTATATGACCAGGATGTCAGCTATTTGAGTGCCCTTCAGGAGCAGAATAACTACATCGCCCCGGCCTTGACACCGGTGGATAAAAAGAACCGTATCGTTCCCGAGACGCTGATTGCCAGGGAAGATGGCGAGGTTATCACCACCAACGCTGACAGCATAACCTATATGGACATTGCACCAAATCAGCTGGTCAGTGTCGCCGCGTCGCTGATTCCATTTCTGGAGAATGACGACGCCAACCGCGCCCTTATGGGTTCGAACATGCAGCGCCAGGCCGTGCCGCTGATGCGCACCGCCGCCCCTCTGGTCGGTACCGGCATGGAACGCTATGTAGCCAGGGATTCAGGTGCCTGCCTGCTGGCTGCCGGAGACGGCGTGGTCGAGGAAGTTGACGCCAATCGTATCGTCGTCTGCTATGACGAACCCGGCGTCGATGGGTCGGAAACCGGCGTGGCGGTCTACCGTCTGGAGAAGTACAAGAAATCAAACCAGAATACCTGCTTTAATCAGAAACCGCTGGTCACGCCGGGAACTCGGGTACAAGAGGGGACCGTCCTGGCCGACGGCCCGTCCTGCGACAAGGGCGAACTGGCTCTGGGCAAGAACGTCACCATTGCCTTCATGCCCTGGCGCGGGTTTAACTTCGAGGATTCCATTCTGGTCAACGAACGGCTCCTCAAGCAGGATGCCTTCACCTCGCTGCACATCGAAGTGTTCGAAACCATGGCCCGGGACACCAAGCTGGGCAAGGAGGAGATCACCCGCGACATTCCCAATGTAAGCGAGGATACCCTGCGCAACCTGGACGAATCCGGGATTGTAAGGATCGGCGCAGAGGTCAGGGCCGGCGATACCCTGGTCGGCAAGGTAACCCCGAAAGGCGAAACCGTGCTTTCGCCCGAGGAGAAGCTGCTGCGGGCCATTTTCGGGGAGAAGGCCCAGGACGTCAAAGACTCATCGCTTCGGGTGCCCCCGGGAGTCGAAGGAGTGGTCATCGATGCCAAAGTTTTCTCGCGTAAGGGAGTCGACAAGGATGAGCGTTCTCTGATGATCGAGGATCTCGAGATTGAACGGCTCAACCAGGACAAGCTTGACGAGCTTGCCAGCCTGAAGCGCGGCGTCTGCCGAGAGGTGGGCAAGATAGTCGACAAGAAGACCGTCAAGCAGGATGTGACTGCCAAGGACGGTACTGTTCTGGTCAAGCTCGGTAAAAAGTTCAAGGCCGAGTTTGCAGAGCAGGTGGGCTTCCACGGTCTACGCTCACTCGATTTCTCCCAGCGGGCTAAGTATCTCGACAAGATCGAGGATATTTACGGCCGCTATGAGCGTCAGGCCAGCTTGATCAGTGACCGTTACGACGGTATCATCGAGCGTCTCAAGAAAGGAGACGATCTTCCCCCAGGCGTGGTCAAAATGGTTAAGGTTTACGTGGCGACCAAGCGGAAGCTGTCAGTCGGGGACAAGATGGCCGGCCGGCACGGCAACAAGGGAGTTGTCTCCTGCCTGCTTCCCGAAGAGGACATGCCATACTTTGCCGACGGCACCACCGTTGACATCGTGCTCAATCCCCTCGGTGTCCCGTCCCGAATGAACGTCGGCCAGGTGCTCGAAACCCATCTGGGCTACGCGGCCAGGAAACTGGGTGAACAGCTCGGCGATATGGCTCGTCAGCAGGCAGCCGCGCTGATCAAGAAAAAACTCCAGTCAATATATGGCAAAAAGGAGTTTACCGAGATAACCAAGGGGCTCAGTGACGAAGAGTTGATCGAATGGGCCAGGGAGCATCAGGAAGGGCTGCACATGTCCACTCCGGTGTTCGATGGGGCTGAAGAGGCAGACATCCGCGCCCTGCTCAACGAAGCGGGAGTCGATGAGGTCGGCCAGGTACAGCTCTATGACGGCCTCAGCGGTGAACCCTTTGCCAATATGGTCACCGTCGGTGCCATGTATATGCTGAAACTGCATCATCTGGTGGACAATAAGATTCATGCCCGCTCCACCGGACCTTACTCTCTGGTCACTCAGCAGCCACTGGGCGGTAAAGCCCAGTTCGGCGGCCAGCGTCTCGGTGAGATGGAGGTCTGGGCCATGGAGGCCTATGGCGCGGCCTATACGCTGAAAGAGTTTCTGACAGCCAAATCGGACGATGTGGAAGGCCGGACGCAAATGTACGAGCGTATCGTCAAAGGGGATAACTTTCTGGCCACCGGCCTGCCCGAGTCCTTTCACGTGCTGGTTAAGGAACTACAGGGACTGTGCCTGAATATGGAGCTCATTGAGGAATAAGGGGATTTCCCGATTGTTTCTCAGGACAATGCCAGCTCTTCAAGACCCGGATGAGTTCCGGGCATAACATTCTGAAGCAGAGGTGAACTCGTGGAAGAGTTATTCAATTTTTTTCAAAAACCGAAGGCTCCTACCAAATTCAAAGCGGTGAAGATTTCTCTTGCTTCGCCGGAGAAAATTCTTGATTGGTCGCATGGCGAGGTAAAGAAGCCGGAAACCATCAATTACCGGACCTTCAAGCCGGAACGTGACGGCCTGTTTTGCGCCAAAATTTTCGGTCCGGTCAAGGATTTTGAGTGCAACTGCGGAAAATACAAGCGCATGAAGCACCGCGGCGTGGTCTGCGAGAAATGTGGCGTTGAGGTTATCCAGTCAAAGGTGCGCCGCGAGCGGCTTGGCCACATTAAACTGGCCGCCCCGGTTGCCCACATCTGGTTTCTGAAGAGTCTGCCGTCGAAGATCGGCGCGGTGCTCGACATGACCCTCAAGCAGCTCGAACGGATTCTCTATTTTGAGCAGTATGCAGTGGTCGAATCGGAGACCGAAGAGATTCCCAAAGGCAGTCTGCTGTCCGAGGAGAAATACCGTAAAGCGCGGGAGGAGTATGCCGGTCAGTTTAAGGTGGGCATCGGCGCCGAAGCAATTCGGGAGCTGCTCTCCTCCCAGGACCTGGTTGAATTGTCCAAGGAATTACGGGCCGAAATGGGCACCACCGGTTCCCAGACCAAACGTCAGAAGCTGGGCAAGCGGCTCCAGGTTGTCGAGGCCTTCATCGAGTCCGGCAATCAGCCCGAGTGGATGATTCTCGAGGTAATTCCTGTTCTGCCGCCCGATTTGCGGCCCCTGGTACCGCTGGAGGGGGGCCGTTTCGCCACCTCGGATCTCAACGACCTTTACCGGCGGGTGATAAATCGGAACAACCGGCTCAAGCGGCTGCTCGAGCTCGATGCACCCGACATCATTATCCGCAACGAGAAGCGCATGCTCCAGGAGGCGGTGGATGTCCTGTTTGACAATGGTCGTCGCGGCCGGGTCATCACCGGCGCCAACAAACGGCCGCTGAAATCGCTGGCCGATATGCTCAAGGGCAAGCAGGGGCGGTTTCGCCAGAACCTGCTTGGTAAGCGTGTCGATTACTCCGGCCGTTCGGTCATTGTGGTCGGCCCCAACCTCAGGCTCCACCAGTGCGGCCTGCCCAAGAAGATGGCCCTGGAGCTGTTCAAGCCTTTCATCTACAACAAGCTCGAACGGCGCGGCTACGTGACCACCATCAAAAGCGCCAGAAAGATGGTTGAAAAAGGGGTCAAGGAGGTCTGGGACGTGCTCGATGAGGTGGTAACCGAGTACCCGGTCATCCTCAACCGTGCCCCGACACTGCATCGCCTCGGTATGCAGGCCTTTGAGGCCGTGCTCATCGAAGGCAAAGCGATTCAGCTGCACCCGTTGGTCTGTGCGGCCTTCAACGCCGACTTCGACGGTGATCAGATGGCGGTCCATGTACCGCTTTCAGTGGAGGCGCAGGTCGAGGCCCGGGTGCTGATGATGTCCACCAACAACATTCTCTCCCCGGCCAACGGTGAGCCGATCATTATTCCGTCCCAGGATATCGTGCTCGGGCTCTATTACATGACCCGTGAGCGCATCAACGTTCCTGGCGAGGGCAAAATGTTCTCTGACGTGGCTGAAGCTCGCATCGCCTATGATCAGGGCGAGGTGGATCTGCAGGCAAAGATCAAGGTGCGCAGGGAGGGCAAGA
>CBFCWR010000205.1:0-5997 GCA_965601575.1 uncultured Desulfofustis sp.
CTGGTGAAAAAGTTAAAGATCAGGCCCCACAATTGACAAACAATGGAGGAGTGCAGTGGGTAAAGAGCTTGTGTTGTTCAAAAATGAGGAAAAAATGAGCAGCAGAGAGGCTGCTTCCCTGTTGAGACAGATCGCCGATAAAGTTGAGACGGGTGAAATCGTGCTTGAGCGGGGTAAAAAGTCTGTAAACCTCTCTGTTCCCTCGCACATGGAGGTTGAAGTTAAAGCCGAGAAGGAAGTCGGAAAGAAAAAGACCACCATGAAACTTGAAGTGGAGCTGGAATGGCCCTTGGGGGAATCAAAGGCGGCGGCCGGCCCAATGAAAATCAGATGAGAATGCAGGCGAATGGCGCTCTGGGGCCATTCGCCTGCAACACTTTCAGATTATTTTTTTGAGATCTATTCAGGCTTTCCAGAGACCGTGCAGATTGCAGTAGGCACGGACATCAACCTCGCTTGCATCAACTGGGAAGTAAGCCTTGGGTTCCTGACCGGGATCGAGGAACTCCCTATAACTGGTGCCGTTTGCATTGAGCTCGATCCACTCAATCCAATGTTTCTCTTCCATCGGATGGGCTACAGAACCAACCGCCACCTCCCAACCTCCATTTACCCTGGTTGGCATCGGGACGTGCTTTTCCTGAGCGGCATCTACCGTATTTTCTTCCATCAGCACCATGTCCTGACCGCAACAGACCAATGCGCCAGCACCGCCGGTTAGCACTTCAACAATGTTGCCGCAGAGATTGCACTTATACACTTCTAGTTTTTGTGGCATTCTAATCCTCCATTCTTTGTGATATGTCTGCTCACCTGGTGATTTAAAAACTCACTGAATTTCCAGATCTGTACATCGGCTAGCTTCGTTATATGGCCAATTGAGTTAAACACATTTGGCGGGACTGCTGCAATCTTCAAATGTTGGTTAGAGAAATCGGGGAAACAGCCCAATAGTAATAATTATCATTATTACAAAATGTTAAGACAACACGGTTTACCCACTGAAATTTCTAACCATCAATGTAAAGAATTTCCTATTGTAATTGGGGTAATAAGTATTACTAAATGTATCTAGCATAGAGGTAGAAATAGAAGATTAATAGCGGTTAAAAAGGAGAGGCACAGTTATGAAAAAGACACTACTCGGTTTAATGGTGGCATTATGTCTGGTGGGTATGAATTCGCTGCAGGCGGCTGATTACGATCACGAAATGAAAGGATCCGGCGTGACTTTTTCCTGGAAAGTGGATGGCGACACTCTGCATGGCAAGTTGAGTGCCAAGACCAAAGGTTGGGTTGCGGTTGGTTTCAACCCGGTTGAAAAAATGCAGGGCGGCAATTACATCCTTGGTTATGTGAAAGGAAACGACGTTGAGGTGGCCGATCATTTCGGCAACAAGAAGATCAACCATGATCTGGATGAGAAGCTTGGAGGCACCTCGGACGTGACGGTGGTGGGCGGCTCCGAAAAAGGGGGAACGACCACGATCGAGTTCACCATTCCGCTTGACTCCGGCGACCAGTACGACACCGTTCTGGTGGCAGACGGGGAAACCACAGTGGTTCTTGCCCATGGACCGCCGCGGGACAGCTTCAAGGCTCGACACAGGAAACAGGCAATCAACACAGTGAATCTTTCCACAGGAGAAGTGAAGTAGAGGTCTTCGGTACCTGTGGTGAAAAATTTCACTTTCATACTGCTTGCGCTGCTACTCTGCGGAATAGCTCCGCAGAGTTTTGCAGCCCAGCAGCAGGCAACGGCAGTTGACCAGCTCAAACCCATACCTGTATCAGCACTTGACCGACCCAATCAGGAGGTGGAAATCTGGGTCGACGAAAAAACCGGAACGTTTCTGCCTCTGGATGTTGAGTTTACAGATGAGACTGGCTCTGTCGTGACGCTGGGTGGACTCATCGATAAACCCACTATTCTGCTTCCCATATACTTTCACTGTCCAAATTCGTGTCCCACTAACCTGGCCAACCTGGCCATGGCGATTAATCGGATGAAGATGGAGATCGGGGACGATTACCGGGCGATCGCGCTGAGCTTTAACCATCTTGAAACACCCGAACACGCCCGAACCGCAAAAAATAATTATTTGAAATTGCTCTATGAGGGGTTTCCCGAGGAGCAATGGTCATTTTTAACCGGAAGCCAGGAAAACGTAAAGGCGGTGCTTGACGCCATCGGGTTCAGTTTTCAGCCCCGTGACGACGGCACCTTCATCCACGCCTCGACCCTGGTGACCGTGGCGCCCGACGGCAAGCTCATAAAATACGTCTACGGGTCTTTTATCCCCGGCGATGTGGAGATTGCTCTTGCCGAGGCGGCCAAAGGAGTGCCGGCGAGGTCAATTAAACGATTGCTCAATTACTGCTTCAATTACGACCCGGACACCAACAAATGGCTGTTTGAGGTCGTGAAATTCGGAGTAATAGCGCTGTTCGTCGGCGTCGCAGTATTCATCTTCGTTCGTTTCATCTGGAGAAAGAAACCGGATGATCCGGATGGTTTATCTTCGCAACATGGATAAGTGTCATGGAACAGGTAAAATCTTTTTATGAAACGCCGTCGCCCCCCGGGCTGACGGGAATCAAGGCCTGGCTGCTGACGCACGATCACAAGCGTCTGGCCCTGATGTATCTTTGGGCCGTATTTTTCTGGCTGGTTCTTGCTGTGTTCCTCGGCATGGCGCTGCGCCTGGAGCTGATGTTCATCGGCGAAACGATCATGCCCCCCGAGGTATACAATTCATTTTTCACCCTGCATGGGGTGATAATGATTTTTCTTTTTGTAATCCCCGCTATTCCGGCCATTTTCGGCAACTTTTTTCTGCCCATTCAAATTGGTGCCGACGATGTGTTCTTCCCCCGGCTCAATCTGTTTTCCTGGTATCTCTATATGATAGGCGGTCTGGTGGCGGTAATTTCGTTATTCATCGGAGATGGGTTTGCCGATACCGGCTGGACCTTTTATGTACCATTTTCGGTGACCACTGAAACCAATGTGTCGCTCACCGTCACCGCCGCATTCATTCTGGGCATGTCATCGCTGCTTACTGGCCTCAATTTTGTTACCACCATACACAGAATGCGGGTCAAGGGAATGGGCTGGCTGCAGATCCCCCTGTTCACCTGGTCGCTTTATGCCACCGCCTGGGTACAGATTCTTGCCACTCCGGTGATCTCAATCACATTGGTGTTGGTCGTGATAGAGCGATTTCTGAACATCGGTTTATTCGATCCGTCCAGAGGCGGCGACCCGCTGCTCTACCAGCATCTGTTTTGGATGTACTCGCATCCGGCAGTCTATATCATGATCCTGCCGGCGATGGGAATCATATCGGAAATCATACCAGTGTTCTCGAGGAAATCGATCTTCGGCTACAAGGGCATCGTTATCTCGTCGATGGCTATTGCCGTGGCCGGCTCGCTGGTCTGGGCTCATCACATGTATACCAGCGGCATGAGCGACGTGTCCGTGTTCGTTTTCTCATTGCTCACCTTCCTGGTGGCGATACCGACCGCCGTCAAGGTGTTCAGTTGGATATCGACCATGTACAAGGGCTCGATCCTGATGACGCCGCCGCTATTCATGGCCCTTGTTTTCATCTATCTATTTTCCGTAGGCGGTTTGACCGGACTGGTGCTAGGCGCTGCCGGGACCGATATCCATGTCCACGATACGACCTTCGTGGTGGCTCATTTTCACTTCGTCATGTTCGGCGGCACCGGTTTCGCCTTTTTTGCCGGTCTGCACTACTGGTGGCCGAAAATGTTCGGCATCATGTACAACTTCAAGCGCGCCTACATAAGCGCGGTGTTGGCAGCTATCGGCTTCGTCTTCCACTATGTGCCGATGCTGATCCTTGGCCTTCAGGGCATGCCCCGGCGCTATTTCGATTACCTGCCGCAGTTTGAAACCGGCAATTTCCTGGCCGGATTCGGAGGTACCTTGATGGTGGTCGGTATCATGATGATGTTCATCAATCTCTGGGTCTCGTTCAGGGTCAGGGAGCCTGCCACTGCGGACCCGTGGGGCGGCACCACCCTTGAGTGGTCAGTGCCTTCTCCGCCGCCCCTGCACAATTTTGTTGATGAACCGAAAATCCTCGAATATCCCTATGACTTCTCCGGGGTTCTTGCACGCGCCGCTAAAGACGAAGGATAAGCATGGAAAAAGCAATCGATAAAACGGGTGTTAAAATTGGCATGTGGATTTTTCTCTACTCGGAGATAATCCTATTTGGCGGGCTGTTCGTTCTCTATGCGGTCTACTTCCACGCCTTTCCCGAAGACTTTGCCCGGGGCGGCAAAGAGCTGAACAGAATATTCGGCACCGCCAACACCCTGGTGCTGCTGATCAGCAGCTTTACGGTTGCAGCTTCTATTACCGCGGTCCAGCGCCGGAAAAAAGGTCAGGCCATCGGCTTCTTGATTTTTTCATTACTCTGTGGCCTGACTTTTCTGATCAACAAGTATTTCGAGTGGGGCGCAAAATTTCACCATGATCTTTATCCCAACTCGGATCTGCTGCTGGATTCCGATCCCGGCTTCAATATTTTCTTCGGGCTCTACTACACCATCACGGGGCTTCATGGACTGCATGTGATCATCGGTATGGTACTGCTGTCCATATCTCTATGGCTGGTTGCCAAAGATAAAGTAACCGATCAGCGCTATGCCATGCTTGAGAACAGCGGCCTCTACTGGCACCTTGTCGATCTTATCTGGATTTACGTGTTTCCGTTATTTTACCTGGTTCTCTAGGAGAGGGGGATTTTCTCGTGAGTGAACATGAAAGTGAACACATTCTGTCCTATCAATTCCTGGGCCTGATAATCGGTGGTCTGATAATCCTGACGGCTGTCACTGTCGGTGTATCGTACATTGACTGGGGATTTCTGAACGTACCTATTGCCCTGTTTGTGGCCTCGAGTAAAGCGACTCTGGTACTGCTGTTTTTTATGCACATTAAGTTCGAGGGACTGGTTATAAAGGTTTCATTTATCAGCACCATGCTGTTTCTGGCGATCATGATAAGCTTCACGTTCTGGGACGTGGCGTTTCGATAATAAAACGAAGAGAATTATAGTCTATGGATCCTGTAAGAGGAGTAGATCTGGCCTTTTGGTACATTCTGGGGATTTCCGCCCTGCTGCTGATTGGTATCACGGTGATCATGATCTACTTTGTGATCAAGTACCGACGGAGCAAGCATCCTGACCCGGTCGACATCAGGGACAATCTCAACCTCGAAGTGGTCTGGACAGTTTTGCCGACCATAATTGCGCTGACCATGTTCTGGGTCGGCTGGAAATCCTATATCGGTCTCAGAGATGTACCCGAGGATGCGCTGGAAATAGAGGTTGCCGGTCAGATGTTCTCCTGGATATTCCTCTATCCCAATGATAAGGAGACTGAAGGAGAATTAGTGGTGCCGCACGGTAAGGCAATTAAGCTCAACATTGAATCGTGGGATGTGCTGCACAGTTTCTATATCCCTTCATATCGCATCAAGGTCGATGCGGTTCCCGGCATGCCTACTTACGCCTGGTTCATGGCCGATAAAGTAGGGGAGTATGACATCCTCTGCACAGAGTATTGCGGTGTCGAGCATGCCTATATGCTGGCCAAACTCAAAATCGTCCCTGAACAGGAATATATAACCTGGCTCGAGACAGAGGAGTGAACAGAAGAAGCGAATCCATAACAGCCCAGCTGAGTTATTCGGCAGCGGGCCTCATTAAGCTTCATTTGCTGGTGGCCAAAGTACCGCTCTGTCTGCTGGTTGCCTTCTCCGCCTTTTTCGGTTATGCCCTGGCCGCACACAACCTGGGCTTGCAGGCCTGGTTGGTGTTTGGCTCGGTTTTGTTGCTTGCCTGTGGCGGGGCGTCCCTGAACTCCTACCAGGAGCATCGCTGGGATCGGCATATGCAGAGAACCAGGAGACGGCCGGTTGCAGCCGGACTGGTTTCCCCTGAACTGGCAAGG
>CBFCWR010000206.1:0-5973 GCA_965601575.1 uncultured Desulfofustis sp.
ACAGCGATCTCATAGATTTTAGTCCTCTCTAATATTTGTCAATTTTATTCTTGAAATCAGATGTTTAATCAATATCGTGTGATTAACTTGATACGGGTGAAACCTGCAACACACCGTCTCAAAGTAATCATCGTAGGGTGAAGATAAAGCTTTTCCGCCACGGGCAACATCAAGAATCGGAAAACAAGCATTGCACATGTCACTTTTCTTTTTCAATCAATCCTATTCCGACTTCGATGTATACAGGGAGGAGGTCAAGGCCTGGGATCTCGAATTTTTTCAGCTAGGTCAGGGGAGCTTTCACGCGGATGCATTGCAGTTTGGCGATCAGGATCTGATGGTGGGTAAGGTATATTACAACAAACTCCTGCTGCAAAACGGGTCTGCACCCCAGAATGGGTACACCTTCGCCGTTCACCATCAGCACTCAGCTCCGTTCCTTTGGCGATACCTGGATTTTGACTTTGACAGCATAATTGTCTTCCCTGAAAATCGTGAGCTGCATGGGATTTCACAACCTGGACACCACCCGCTTCTGGTCACCATCTCCGAGAAATTGATGGAAGAGACATCTCATGTACTTGGTTTGCCTGAACCCGGAAAATACATAGAAAAAGGCAGCGTCAGCCAGTGTGACCCTGTTCATATGAGCAGGATTCGTCAGTATCTGTATACCTTATGTACAGTGGTGAAGGAATCTCAGGGGCAGCTCTTGCAACCGCTTATGGAAGAACCGTATAAGTACCATATTGCCAGATTGTTGGCCCTGGGACTGGCGGACGCAAAGTCAGTCCGACCCAGGAAAAGGGGGGGTGAAAGACGCAGGAGAGTGGTGGAGCGCACCATCGAGTACATAAATTCTGACCTGACGGTTTCGAGAAGTATCCCCGAATTATCCCGGGTGGCCAACGTTGACGAGCGCACGTTGCGGAACATGTTTTATGAGCATTTTTCACTTTCACCTCAGAAATTTTTAAAGAGTTACAGACTTAATATGGTCAGGATTACTCTGCTGAAGAGTGATGATCTAAAGACCAAAGTGGCCGACATTGCCAATCAATATGGATTCTGGCATATGGGCCAGTTCGCCGCCGACTATCGGATGCTTTTCGGAGAACTCCCTTCCCGGACACTGGCCAATGCAAGGGCCAAGCGAAGCTAGAGATTGTAAATTCTTATCCATATCAGTAAGGGGTCAATGCACAATCCATCGGTCGCCCTGTACACCCGGTGGACGTGAGTCCAACCATATCGGCCCTATTGGGAATCTCACCGCCGGCCTCTGCAGCGGGAACTGTTTTAGAAGAACTGTTAATCCACTGAGAAGCTACTTTCCCGACCCTTCTGATGTGATCAAAATAACATCGTTGATGATCTGCTCGACGTCCACGGGCGATAATCTGCTGCCCGATTTTCGCGGCGATCCGCCGATGGTATTGCTGCCGCCCCATGAATCGTGGGGTTCGCTGAGATTCTCGGCTTTATTCAGGGCCTCATAGATCTCGACGATGGGAAAGGAAATATAGGGGGACATTTTGCCCAGCACATAGGTGAAATTGCCGTCGCTTCGTTTGCGCATTCCGACAAAGGCACTGGTACCCGACGAATAGATAGCAGATCTTCCATATCCGGTTGTTTCCAGAATCATTTTCCACCCGGGGCCACCCCCGATAATTTCCGGTTCGATGTCCAATTCTATGGCATGCCCCTGGTTCCGGGAGTACTGGGTAATGCGCTCGGAAATGGCAGTGATCAGCTCTTCCAGGTCCTGACCGGTCATCGAATGAAGCATTCTCTCGCTTCTGGCGGCGGTATAAGGTTCAAACACCCAGGCCTGTTTTTTTATCAATGAGTCGGGCTGATCCGAGTCATCGAAGGGGTAGGCCCCGGCAGAGGAATCCATAAAGTCCTCGAATACGATTAACCTGGAGAGAGGATCCCCCCATGTCAATGAATTGATTTTATCGGGGTTGGTGAGAAGCCAGTACGAGAGACAGACATCCTGGTCGGCATCGTTGACAAACACATGGGCAAAACGTTTTCCCTCTCTTTCGAAGGCTTCGAATAAACCAAGCTTGATGGAAAAGAAAATCTGCATGCACGAGCTGCGGGTGGAAAAACGGTCGACTTCCTCATGATGATTGAAATTTGCAAACGGACCCGAGGCGGAATAATTGGAGAGACCATAGACATAGCCGTCGAGGGCGATGGAGTAGGGCGGTCTTTGAGCCTGAAAATCCTCCCAGCTCATCACCACACCCGGTTCTGCATGAAGGATTATTTCAGTCATTTTGCCCCCTTGTTTTCGATCAGAACATCTCTTGTGCCAGGACCATATTATCTAGAATAGATCTTTCTGGGTTAAAACCAAGGGGTTACCGAAAGAATAAGCTACTCTGCCATCGTTCCCTCGAGATGACTGATCCTGCCCATGGGCAGATGGGTGACCATGGCCAGCACCTTCTTGTCCTCGAACATCAGCGTAGTTTCGATTCTCAAAGGTTCTCCGATCTCGTGCCAGTCGACGATCAATCTCTCGTCGTGCCAGCGTGCTCTGACCGCCACCGCGTTGTCCTCTCGATGGCTGTCCAGCGCGACACCGGGGGTGATCCGGTAGCTGCCGTCAAGACCGACTGCCATCTGCAGAGTACGGCCCTCGACCTGCATCTCAAGCTGGGCGGTGTCGGCTTGATCGAAGGAAATGGTCATCGAGGAAATTGATAGCGGATTGTTCTTGAAGCGGTATTTCGTACCTGAACTCTGAGTTTTTTTCTCATCGCTCACTCCATCGGGGAGGGGAGTGGAATTCATAAGTAAGTGAGTGACAGTGCTGTACAAGTCGCCTAACTAAAAGTTACCAGCAGATGGGGGTTTCTGCACGTAAATACCAAACGCGATATGAGAGTGCACTAAGGGGGGACCACGTTGATCATAAAGAGGGGCTAAGGGAGTAGCCCCTCCTTATCAGCCGCGTCTTGGTTGATATGGCACTATTTCCTAGTAGGCGGCGGCAGCTGCGTCAGCTTCGGGAAATGATTGCCTGGCCTCTCTGATGACAAAGAAAAGTGGCAGTTTGATCACCGTCCAGACACATAAAATAACCAGCGGCACAATGATCTGCAGGGTTACTGGAAGGAAGAGGAGAAGGACCAGGTATTCACTCGGGTTCATGACGATACCTCCGGGTGCAGAAAGCGAACGAATCTGCAAGAAATTACAGAAGAGGGAACTATAGTAAATTTTAGCACTGTCACCGCGGACATTCAAACGTTTTGTGCGTAATATTTTGGTTAGGAATGTTGTCCACGTCGCTCTTTTAAAAATGATATCAGCACCTTTTGTGAGTAAATGGATGGGATAAAAAAATACGAAAAGTCAAGGTTATGGGTATTTGTTCACCTGGTTTTCACTTTTCTCCTTCGGTTCACTGCCCATGGGCCGTCGTCTGAGGCAGCTCTGGAAATTTCGACCGCTATGGTGGCTGCCGCAATGGTCCAAGGAGAGTCGATATGAGCCATATATTGGATCTGCAGGCTACCGAAACGAACCTGCGAAACCATCTTGAAGTCTTGACCAGGACCATTGGCGAAAGGAGCGTGGCCGCTATCTGGAACCACAGGAAAAGCGCGGAATATATCTATTCGTTCCACCGGCAGATCGGCCTCGAACCGAGGCGGGAGACCTATACGTTCAGGCGCGAGGAGGTTGCCAATATCGTTGCCGATCTGAGATGTGGAGGGACGGAGCCGAGGACCTTTCTGCTTGGCGCCCACTATGACTCCGTGAAGGGAACCGTGGGAGCGGATGACAACGCCAGCGGCGTGGCGGTCCAGCTGGAAGTCGCCAGGGTTCTGGCGGAGCTGCAAAAGACGGTGCCCCTGCATCTTACCCTGAGGCTCGTCTCCTTTGCCCTGGAGGAGCCGCCGGCCTACGGCACCCGTTTCATGGGCAGCAGGGTCTACGCACGTAAAGCCAGGGAGGAGGGCGAGCGGCTGGATGGGATGATCTGTCTCGAAATGGTAGGCTATAGTAACAGCGAACCCGGAAGTCAGGCCTATCCGTTTCCGCTTATGTTCAGAAACTACCCCAAGACGGGGGACTACATTGGCATAGTAGGCAACTACCGATCGCGCAAATTCACCCGGGAGCTCTTCGATGCCTTCAAAAAAAATGAGGGCCTTCCGGTGATCAAGCTTACCATCCCCTGGAGCGGCTACCTGCTGCCGACCGTCAGGCTCAGCGACCATGCCTCATTTTGGGATAAGGGCTACAAGGCAGTGATGATTACCGATACGGCATTTTACCGAAACCCTTATTACCACCGACGTTCAGACACCATGGACAAACTGGATTATGGCTTCATGGCGAAGCTGGTGGAGAGTCTGGTGATGTTTTTTGTTGAGCAGGGGAGCAGGGGGTAGTGGTATCCTTGGAATGCTTCGTTTCGGCAGCCACTCCGGCTCTCACCGGTCCTCAATTGGCCAGCTTCAGGTAGTAGCTGTCGGTACATGGATAGAGGCTTTCAAAACTCCACTCGAGAACCATGGCCAGACGGTGCTCCATCTTCTCGGGGTGGGCTTCCACATAGCTCACGAATGCCTGAATAGGGGTCAGCACACCGATTTCTTCCTGGGGGGGACAGAAGGGCGGTTCTTCGCCCTGGAAGACGTCCCTCCAGGACAGATATTCACCCATATCCCAGGCGCCAATGACGAAATTTATGCAGGAATTTGCCCGTACCGATTCTTCCACCGTGAGCTCCCGGCTCCGTTCGAGGTAGAGCTGACAATCCTGATACGCCTGTTCTGTGTTCCCGTAAGTCGCCGCGCTGCCACTTCCCGCGACCGCTGTGGTCAGCAGCAGAGCTGCCAGGACTAAATTTTTCATTTTCCTTCCCCGTGCGCACCTGCTTCTACGCAGTATCCTGAATTCTTCTCCAGCCTTCTGGCTGCATACGGGGGTGTCCCCAGCCCCTGACGTGCAGCCGTGTACCGGCTGCTGCCGCCCACAAAAAACGCCCGTCTTCCTGGCCGAAGACGGGCGCTGCGAATTGGCTGAGCCCCTCTTTTCGGCAGCCCGGCTGTCAGCGAGCGCTGGCCCGTGGCTTTGCGTCTCCAGGTCGCCCTGGGTTTGCCCTTTCGAAGAAGTTGTCTGTAAATCTCATTCTACAAAAAAGAATTGGGGGCTGTCAAAGAATGGGCAGGCGGGAAAGAGCTGGTGAGTGATCCACTTCGGACTGAAAGTCGCTAAATTTTGTTGATCAGGGTGGTAATCGATGTTTAACTCGGCTCATGCTCATAAGAACAGCGACACATCGTGATGGAGACGCGATCCGCAGGATTCATCGGGCCGCCTTTGCCGATGAGGAAAAGGATATCGTCGCAGAACTGGCCCTCAACCTGCTTCATGAGGATACGACCCCGCCCACTATTTCCCTCGTGGCGGAAAGCCCCGACCGGGTCGTCGGCCATGTCGCCTTCAGCCCCGTGAAAATGGGCAGTGACGAAACTTTGCAGGGGTATATCCTGGCGCCGCTTGCGGTGCTGCCTGAATATCAGAATAAACGGGTCGGATCGAAACTGATCGAGGCAGGCCAACAACGATTGCTGAAACAAGGCGTACAGTTGCTCTTTGTCTACGGCGATCCCCACTATTACGGCAGGTTCGGTTTCAGCACCGATGAGGCGGCCCTTTATGCCGCGCCCTACACGCTTCAATATCCTTTCGGCTGGCAGGCTCTTGCCCTGATCCGGGGAAGCATTCCGGAATCACCCGTGACAATCACCTGCGTCGCTTCCTTATCTGACCCGCAACTCTGGTGATCCCCTCACACGTGGCCAATGGCAAGAGTCAACAGGCGTAAACCTCACTGAGTTTGAAGTCATCCATGAGCGAGGCTCTTTTGAACAACTTCGACGCCATACCAATTACCCCCTCGACACCGCCCAATGATTCCAGAAGCGAGGCGCTGGG
>CBFCWR010000207.1:0-5961 GCA_965601575.1 uncultured Desulfofustis sp.
TAATCTCCCCGCTGCGGTAGGCCTCGTGCTGTTTTTCAATCGAGGGCAGGTCATAGAGATAGTTCACCATCATCCCCAGAGACTGCTCGACTCCGTTATCGGATAGGTTGGCCGCCCAGTTTATCTGCTTGACCGAAGCGCCGTTGGACAAGTGAAAGTGAGCCACCCGGTCGGCAACCTGGTTTCCTTTTTTAGCCTTGAGAAGATACGTGGCACAGAGCGATAATAGCTGCTGTTGCAGCTGGCGGGCAAGTTCCGCCCGTTTGGATGTGCCGGATGTGGAGCTGAGCAGATCACCGATGTTGCTCTGGGCTGAGAGTAACTCGATCACCTCGGCTGCCGTTTTGTTGATCCTGGTCTCCTGGCCCTCTTCGTCCTCCTCATTCTCGGCCTGCTTATTCAGCCAGGTGGAGAATCCGGGAATGGGTGAGAGAGTGGCAAAATTTTTGAGACCGGGCAGGCTCGAGGCCAGATCTGCCACCACCCGTTTTATCAGAAAATTACCAAAGCTGACTCCGGCCAACCCTGCCTGGCAGTTTGATATGGAATAAAATATGGCGGTATCGGCTTTTTGCGGATTTATCATCGGCGCCTTTTCATCAAGCAATTCGAAAACATCGGTTGAAATACCGTTGACCAGAGCCACCTCTACGAAAATGAGCGGCTCATTCGGCATACTCGGGTGAAAGAAGGCATAGCAGCGACGATCTTCTTCGAGCCGATTTTTTAAATCTTTCCAAGATCTTATTTCATGAACCGCCTCATAGCGGATGAATTTTTCCAGAAGTTCGGCCGAGCTTTTCCAGGTAATACGCTGCAGATCCAGAAAACCGATATCGAACCAGGAAACCAGCAGCCGATACACATCTTTGTCGAGCTCTCGCAAGGCCTGGTTGTCCTTCGCCCAGCGCATGAGTTCGGCCCTCAAATCGACAAGGAACTTGACTCCGCCCCGAAGGCCGTTGAACTGCCTCAAAATTTTTGCCCGGGGAGGTTCCAGGAGGTTGCGCAGCTCCATGGTGAGTCGCTGCCTCTCTTCCGGATCTTCCGATTCTCTCAGGGCATCCATGGCGGTCTCTACGGCCTCGGTGTCGGTATCGTATTCCTCGGCCAGAAGAGTTAGAAAACGGCGCCGGCCGTTGGCGTTGAGTACCAGGTACGCCTCCCCGAGTTCCGCCGCCCGTGCACGAGCAGACACTTCGCCGCCTTTGCCCTCCAGGCAACCCTCGATTTTGCGCCGCACTTTTCCCAAATCGCCTTTTGGCAGATTAACGCCGATAACGTCTTTCAGGGCGACCGGGTCTCCGAGTGGCCAGTATTCACGGATCAGCTTTCTGGTTCTGTCCCAAAACGGTTCCTGGGTTTCTGCCATGGTCGTTCAGCCTCGCTATGCTCATCGTTGGATATAACAAACTGATTACGCTACAGAATACACTTTGAAGATGAGTTTTTGCAAGAACGAAGCCTGAGGCAGCAGACCCAGATCACTCTCTCTGAAGTGGTGTCTATCGAAGCACAAAAAAAGGCCCCGCCGATTGCAGGGCCTTGTATGTGCCGAGTTTCATTTTATGCGACAAGTCTCACGTTCATGGGGACTTAATTTCCATGAACGAGAGGCTAGAGCTGCTTCATGGCACCCATGAAAGCTCTCAGCTCGGCCCCGATAGCTTCGACGTCGGTATAGCGAATGGCTTCATTGACATCAATCAGATCCAGGTTGTCGACGGCATTATCCTGAAGATCGAGCCCGCGACCGATCACGTCGGTATCGATTGATTTCATGAAATCCGCAAGCAGCGGTACGGCCTTGTTGGAAAACAGATAGCAGCCATACTCGGCGGTGTCGGAAATCACCACATTCATTTCGTACAACTTTTTACGGGCGATCAAGTTGGCGATCAGAGGTACCTCGTGCAAAGATTCATAATATGCCGACTCTTCTTTGATCCCGGTGTCAACCATGGTGTCGAAGGCAAGTTCGACGCCCGCCTTGACGAAGGCGACCATCAAAATGCCGTTATCGAAATATTCCTGCTCGCTGATGTCTTCAGCCATCGACTCCGATTGCTCAAAGGGTGTCCCGCCGGTTTCTTTACGCCAGGCGAGCAGCTCGGCATCGCCGTTGGCCCAGTCAGCCATCATCGTTTTGGAGAAGACTCCTGACATGATATCATCCATATGCTTCTCGAACAGCGGAGTGAGAATATTTTTCAACTCTTCCGAGAGGATATGAGCCCTTATCTTGGCTGGATTGGAGAGCCGGTCCATCATGTTGGTGATCCCCCCGTGCTTCAGTGCTTCGGTGGTCACCTCCCAGCCGTATTGCACCAGTTTCGAGGCGTACCCTGCATCGACCCCTTTTTCGATCATCTTGTCGTAGCAAAGCAGGGATCCGGCTTGCAGCAAGCCGCAGAGAATGGTCTGTTCGCCCATCAGGTCAGACTTGACCTCAGCCACAAAAGAAGACTGCAGGACACCGGCTCGATCACCGCCCGTACCGCACGCATAGGCCTTGGCAACGTCCAGCCCGATTCCCTGGGGATCGTTCTCCCGATGCACGGCAATCAATGTGGGTATGCCGAATCCTCTCACATATTCCTGGCGTAATTCGGTTCCAGGGCCCTTTGGGGCAACCATTATGACGGTGATGTCGTCCCGTATCTGTATTCCTTCCTCGACAATATTGAAGCCGTGGGAATAGGACAGGCAGGCTCCCTTTTTCATCAACGGCATGATGGCCGACACCACCGAAGTGTGTTGTTTGTCGGGGGTCAGGTTGACCACCAGATCGGCGGTCGGCAGGAGCTCTTCATAGGTCCCCACGGTAAACCCATGATCGCTGGCATTCTTCCACGACTGGCGCTTTTCGGCGATGGCAGTTTCACGGAGCGCATAGGAGACATCGAGTCCTGAATCCCTGAGATTCAAGCCCTGGTTCAGCCCCTGGGCTCCGCACCCGACAATCACGATCTTCTTACCCCGCAACGCCTCAACCCCGTCGAATTCATCGCTTTCCATGAAGCGACACTGGCCAAGTTCTTCTAACTGCAAACGCAGCGGCAATGAGTTGAAATAATTTTCCGGCATGATCTATCTCCTTTTGATTGTGTTCTTTTTTGATGGTGGTCGAAAATTAATACTTCTCATCATATAGAGATAAAGTTTTGTTGCGTCAAGTGATTTATTTGTGATATTGTGTTGCAAATTTTGCAACATTGTCACATGTCCCGTGTCTAAATGGATATTCGATCCCTGAATTTGTTTCTGCACCTTGCTGATACGCTGCATTTCGGCCGCACCAGCCGGGCCTGCAATATCACCAGATCCGGCTTGACCAGGACAATCCAGAGACTCGAACAGGAGCTCGGCGAGCAATTATTCTTCAGAAACAACCGCTCGGTGCGCCTGACTGAAACGGGGCGATTATTTCGCCAGTATGCATCGGACATGGTGCGGAGCTATCGAATTCTGCAAAACCGTATCGCCTCTGAAAATCGTCTTCGGGGTGAACTGTCAATCTATTGCTCGGTGACTGCAATTCTATCAATCCTGCCGGAGATCATCGGAGAGTTCCGTCACCAACATCCGGATGTCCACCTCAAGCTTTCCACCGGCGATGCGGCGATGGCCCTTGCCAAGCTTGAAAACGGCGAAGCGGACGTGACGATCGCCGCATTGCCTGAGCATTTGCCCTCTCATATACGTTTTCTCACACTGCTGCAGACACCACTCATTTTCATCGGCCCCCGCAGTCGTGAATCAGATGCTCCGAAGGTCATCGATGAGCTGCTGCAGAAAGAAGTGATCATGCCGGAGCGCGGGCTGAGCCGGGTGCGCTGCGAACGCTGGTTTGCAGAGAAACAGATCAGCCCCCGGATTTATTCCTACGTGGCCGGCAACGAGGCGATGATAGCCATGGTCGCCATGGGCTGCGGAATCGGGGTGGTTCCCCAACTGGTTCTCGACAACTCTCCGCTCAAGCACCAGGTTGCCGTCTTAGATGTCAGCCCGAAACTCGAACCGTTTGATGTGGGCATATGCACCACCAAAAGTGCGATAGCAAATCCGATCATAGAGCCTTTCTGGCGTATTACCGAGTTAAAATCCATCCAGAACTTTGGAGACACGCATGCACACCATTCTGATTACTAACGATGACGGCATTCACAGCCCCGGCTTGATGGCCCTGAAGAAATCCCTGGCCCCGCTGGGCAAGATCGTCATCGTTGCTCCCGACCGGGATAACTCCGCAATTTCTCATGCCCTGACCATGAATCGCCCGTTGAGATTGACCACACTCGACGAGGATGTCTACACCCTGGACGGCACGCCGACCGACTGCGTCTCACTTGCCCTGGGAAAGGTGCTTGACCGTGCTCCCGACCTGCTGGTCTCGGGCATCAACAGCGGCCCCAATATCGGTGACGATATCACTTATTCCGGCACCGTATCAGCCGCCATCGAGGGTACCATGTATGCAGTTCCCTCGATGGCGGTGTCGATGGCCGGCGATCAGCCTCTAGACTACCCCAAGGCGGACCCTCTGATCAGAGAACTGGCCCAACATGTGATTGAACATGGACTGCCGGCCAACACCCTGATGAACGTCAATATACCGGCAACCGACAAGCTGCGCGGCGTGAAAATTACCAGGCAAGGCCGCAGAATCTGGAAGCAGGCGGTTCAGGAAGTAATGGACCCCAGGGGTAGGGTCCACTACTGGATCGGCGGCGGTACCCCATTGCTGGACAGCGGTAAAGATACCGATGTCCGGGCACTGGGCGAGGGCTACGTATCTATTTCCCCGATCCACCTGGATCTCACCAACCATGAAGGGATAAGCTATTTCAGGGATGACCTGGGCCTGGAGAAGCTGCTCTGATCTGCGGGCATCCACCATACCCTGCTCTGGCAATCACAGCAAAACTCTCATAACGTAGTACCCCGGCCATACAGCTATGGTGCATAATGATAACCATCGTGGTAGGTTAGCGTCATCTCAACCCTAAACTAAAGGAACCCCCATGCAGATCACCTCGCACGGCGCCGCCGGCTTCGTCACCGGTTCATGCCACCTCGTAGATACCGGCACCTCCCGATTACTCGTCGATTGCGGCATGTATCAGGGGAGCAAATCTCTGAACCGGCTCAATTACGAACCATTTGCCTTCGACCCGAAAAGCATCGACTTCGTGATCAATACCCACGGTCATATCGACCACTGCGGCCTGCTGCCTAAACTCGTCAAGCACGGTTTCAGCGGCACCATCTACGCGAGCCCCCCAACCGCCGATCTTCTGCCGATTATGCTCGCCGACTCTGCCTATATTCAGGAAAAGGACACTGAGCATGAAAACAGAAGGAGGCTCAGAAAGGGATTGGAACCGAGGCAGCCGCTCTACACCGAAAAGGATGTGGAAAAGACGGTGTCACTGATTCAGGTACTCGACTACAACGACTCCATGCAGGCTGCCCCGGGGGTTACTTTCAGACTTCGGGATGCAGGACATGTGATCGGTTCCTCAATCGTTGAACTGTTTGTTGAAAATGAAGAGGCAGATGAGACAAAAACGGTCTTTTCAGGTGATCTCGGCCAGTGGGACGTACCGATAATTGAGGATCCAACCTTCATCTGGAACGCCGATTACGTGTTTGTCGAGTCAACCTACGGAGACCGGGTGCACCAGAAGGCGCTGCCTAGAAAAGAGGAGCTATTCAAACAGATCATGCGTACTTGTGGCAGAGGCGGCAAACTGCTGATTCCCTGCTTCGCGCTGGAAAGAACCCAGGAGCTGCTCTATGTGCTCAGTGCGCTTAAAAATGAGGAGCCGGATTTTCCACCGGTGAACATCTACCTGGACAGCCCCCTGGCAATCAAGATCACCGAAGTCTTCAAAAAACACCCCGACATTTACGACGAGGAGGCACGGGCCAGAACCGACAAGCCCTTCGATTTTCCCG
>CBFCWR010000208.1:0-5956 GCA_965601575.1 uncultured Desulfofustis sp.
TAGCACACCTCCTGAATCAAAAGATTGATAGGGCAGGGATATCATGGGCGGACAGCTCGAACGAAACCTTCTTGCCTGATCGATTCGACAAATTTGAATTCTGGACCGCAGAGCAGATCATCTTCCCAGTGGCCCAGTACCGGTTGTTGATCTTTCGATAGGGACCAGAATTCACCCTTATGATTCATCACACAGGTTTTGTCGTTCTTCCAGTAATGAATGTAGAACAGCTCGAACATTTCCGCTTTGGTCGGCAGCCGCCAATCGTCAAAATTACCAAGCCTCAGTCCCGTGGCATATCGCGTGGCCTCCTCCAGTGAAGAAAAAGGGCCCTCCTTATCAATTTGCCACATTTTATCAGTGAGGGTCTCTTGGCAAATCTCGTCGGCCATGGGTACGAGCAATGCATCTTCACCATGAGGATGTCCTTTTGTGATAGCAGATTGACCTGCACATCCACTGAATATCAATGCACAACTCAGATAACAGATTAGTGAAAATGTTCGTCTCACAGCCCATCCCCATGATCTGATGCGGAGATTCTAGCGGTAACCAGTGCCGAAATTTTTACGGGTTGAAGTATCGATAGTTTTCCGTAAGTTTTAGGACCGAGAAGGACTCTACTTCCTTGTGACTGTGGAAATCGAAGTCTTCCTAGAACCAGACATTCAGCATTACCTCTGGTCTGACAGTTTCTGTTCTGAGGCTCATTACTGTCAGACCAGAGTGAAAATTGGAAAAAATTTACTGATTAACTGGTGTTTCCTGGACTTCGTGTTCTCCGCTATGCCAGTCGTAGCCAGCAGTTCCCGGGCCACATCCTGTAGCTGCACCCATAGAGATAACCAAGAGGAACACAGCTACTGCTCCCAACAGGATCGATTTGATGGATTTTATCTGTTTGACCATAGTATCACCCTCCATTATTTATGCGACAAGGGGTCGCTTTTAGATGCTGCCATGAGGCGTGAGGTGATGGTCAGAATAAAACCATAGGCACGTTGCCTAACAAATAAACGTAACAATGTGGCTGCCTTTTTTTTCTTTAAAGTCAGGGGAAAAAAATCGTATCAGAATCACATATAGCCGAATGGTTGTGCCTGGTTGCGACGCCAGCAGTATGGATTTTCGGTGAAGAGATAAAGGGCCTAGATTACTCTTCCGGGCGCTATGGGGCAATCTGAATTCTGCTTGCGACGCAGGCCTGGCATGATCCCGATCTGTTCATCGCCGCATCGGTAAGTGAGAACACGCCGATAATTTCTCCAGCATCAGAATCCCTGACGAAAAGCCGGTGAACATCGGAGAATATCATCTGGCGGATGGCTTCCTCGAGCATATCCCCTTTGCTGCAGCTCCGCACCGGTGCGGACATCACTTCGGTTGCGGGTGTGTCGAGGGGAATCCCGTGGTTGTACGCGAGGATCAGGTCGGTCTTGGAGATTACCCCGACGCCTTGACCCGACTCGTCGGTCACCAGGATTGCCCCGATGTGATGCATGGAGAGTTCTTCCAGGACCTCGTGCATCAGACTGCTCGAGCACACATCTTTTATGTCTGTCGTCATGCAGTCGCCGATGCGGGATCGCTCGACATCCTCCGAGATGGAATCTTTTCTGAATATACTCTTGGGGCAGCGCGAGCAGAACTCGTACAACATGCCGACTATGTCCGGATAGGCAAGGGCGCCGATCACCGAGCCTTCGGGATCCTGGACATAAATCCGATAAATCTGGTGTTTTTTCATCTGCTCCAGCGCCTGTTCCAGTGGATCCCCATGGCCACAGAACAGCGGAGGACTGGTCATGATATATTCCAACGGGGAGTCGAGGGGCAGGGCGGCGTAGTACGCACCGATGAGGTTGGTTTTGGAGACGACGCCCACAGGGTTCTGGTCATCATCGGTCACCAGGAGACCGCCTATCTTGTATTTTATCAAGATACTGATGGCACTGGAGATGGTCGAATCTCTACCAAGCCGATTGATCCCGCGCCGCATGGCATCGGCGACAATCTTTCCGCTCAGGGTGTGGGGTCTGGGACTACTCATTTTCCATCATCTTCTTCGGTGAACCGATCCAGGATGTCGTAAAACAGATCCGATATATACACAATTCCAAGGATTTTGCCGTCTTCGACCACCGGAAGACGGCGTATGTGCTGCTTGATCATGATGTCCAGAATCAGAAATTTGTGGGTATCGGGGCCAATGGTCACAATCTCCTGGGACATGATGTCGCCGACTCTGATCGACCGGGCTTTATCGAGGCCCTGATCAATTATGCCGGTGAGATCGATATCATCCATCTTGCCCCAGATATGGACGTGCTTCGGGCGCATGAACAGAAGGATATCATACATCGAGAGCATGCCCACGAGGTCCCCGTCATCATTCAATACCATCATACCGAAGAGCCTGCGCCCTTCTTCCTGACTGGCCTGCTTGAAGGTGTTCACCGCTTCGCTGATCGGCGTCTCAGGGGCGAGCGTGTGGAATCCGGTGTCCATGATATCCCGTGCGACGATCTTCATGAATCTTGTATCCCTCTCCTGGTTGGAGTTCTGCAAATTGACAGGTCGAAATGTCGATGCGGCCCCGTCGGGGCGCGTGAAATGCCAACAGTATACCACACAATCTCTCCCATTGGTTTTTTCAATCGTAGAGAAAAGAGCCGCGCACGGCTGCTCACGTCTGCTCACGTCTGATACGGTGTCGGGAACTTACCCTTTAAATTTATGAAAAGAATATTATCATGGGCTGGCTTAGCTTGATTCCGGTTTGAAGTGTGTTGTTAAGGGATGCGCTCGGTTACATTGGCTGCTCCCCGCTTCCGATGCAGTAAGCCTAAACCAGAGAAAACATAGGGAATATAGTAGCAGCATGCTGGCGATAAATCATCTTGATATCCGCTACGGCGAAAAACATCTGTTCAGAGATGTCTCCGCCGTCGTCCACCCTGGCGACAGGATCGGGCTGGTGGGTGTCAACGGCACGGGCAAAACGACCCTGATGAAAATCATGGCCGAGGAGACCGCTGCCGATGATGGAGTTGTGAGCAGATCGAAACTATTCTCCGTTTCCTATCTTCCCCAGGAACCGGCTCTGATCAGTTCAGGGCGCACGCTCTACGAGGAGGCGGAACAGGCTTTCGCCCATCTGCTGGAACTTCAGCAGGAGGTCGATCGACTCAACGAGATCCTGGGCAGCAATGGCGAACAGGAGCGTTTCGACCAGCTGCTCGAGCGCCAGGGCCAGATTCAGCAAATGCTCGACAGCAGCGACATCTACACGGTCAGAACCCAGACCGAAAAGGTCCTGTTCGGGCTCGGCTTCAGCCAGCAGGATCTGCAGAAACCGGTCTCCTCATTCTCGGGGGGCTGGATAATGCGGCTGCTCTTGGCCAAGATGCTCCTCCAGGCGCCGTCGCTGCTGCTGCTGGATGAACCGACCAACCACCTGGATCTCGACTCGCTCACCTGGCTGGAATCGTTTCTGCAAACCCAGGAAAGCGCGCTGGTTATCATTTCCCACGACCGCACCTTCCTGGACAGGACCACGACCCAGACCTGGGAGCTCAGTCTCGGCCGTTTGACCACCTACAAGGGAAACTACTCAAAGTACGTCGAAGATAAGGAAGAGCGGCGCAGGATAGATAAAGCTTCCTACGACAACCAGCAGGCCCAGATTAGGCAGACTATGCGCTTTGTGGAACGCTTCCGGGCCAAGTCGACAAAAGCCCGCCAGGTGCAATCAAAACTGAAGCAGCTCGATCGCCTCGAGCGGGTCGAACTGGCCGAGGAAGAGCACTCCATAAGCTTTTCGTTTCCACCGGCCCCGCATTCCGGCAGGGACGTCCTGATGGCCGAGTCGATCGCCAAAAGTTACGGCACCACCCAGGTATTTGATGGTGTCGATCTGCATCTGGAACGGGGAGACAAGGTGGCAGTGGTTGGGGTCAACGGCGCCGGTAAATCGACCCTGCTCAAAATTCTTGCCGGGCAGTTGAGCAGAGACCGCGGCTCCATACGAATGGGTGCCGGCGTCCAGCTGACCTATTTCGGTCAGCACCAGGCCCAGGAGCTTTCCCCCGGTTTTACCGTGCTCGAGAGCCTCTCACACGTGGCTGGGGATATGACCATGACCCGCATGCGTTCGCTGCTCGGCGCCTTCCTGTTCAGAGGAGAGGAGGTGGATAAAAAGGTGTCGGTCCTGTCGGGCGGGGAGAAGAGCCGGCTGGCGCTGGCCCGAATGATTGCCGTTCCGGCCAACTGCATGCTGCTCGATGAGCCGACCAACCATCTCGACATGCTCTCCCAGGAAGTACTCCAGGAAGCGATGCGCCAGTATGACGGCACCATTGTCGTGGTTTCTCACAACCGCTATTTCGTAGATCGTTTCGTAAACAAGGTGCTGGAGATAAAAAACGGCAAAGCAACCCTGTTTGACGGCAGCGTGGCCGAATATCTGGAGCGCCAGGAACGTCTGGCCCAACGGCAGACGGAAGCGGCCGCCAGCGCAGGTGCAGAGCTTGCGGCGCGAACCAATACAGACAGCCCACTGAGCAGAAAAGACAAGCGCCGTCAGGAAGCGGCGAAAAGGGATAGACGCAGACAAATGGCAGGACCGTGGCTGAAAAAATTGGCCGAAGCAGAAAAGAAGGTGGAGGAACTCGAGCTGCTCAAGGAAAAGCTCGAAAACAAACTCGCCGACCCGGACCTCTACCAGGATTCCGCCGGCTGGTCGGAGGTGAACAAAGAGTACGATGACTGCAGCCGCAGGCTCGATCGCTGGATGAACCGCTGGGAAGAGGCCCAGATCAAGATGGATGAGATCGACAGCGAGGAGAATGGGGGGTAGTGAGAGCCCTGTCATGGGCCGCAGAAATTGACACGGACACCACACTGGGGTAAAAAATAACCATTGCCACGATAACTTGTAAAACAGGATTTTAACCCAGAGACACTACGCGGAGACCCGACGGATGAAGAAATGGGAATGTACGGTATGCGGCTATATCCATGAAGGCGAGACCCCCCCGGATGAATGCCCGGTATGCGGAGTTGGTCCGGAATATTTCAAGGAGGTTGTCGACGGCGCCGATGCTTCGCAGGCTGATTCTCAACCCGAGGAACAGCCCGCCCCTTCGGCTGAGCCTCAGCCCGAAGCCCAACCTGAATCCAAAACTGAAGCCCAGCCTGAACCTCAGCCCGAGGCCGCGCCCGAACCACCAGTCGAGCCGGCCCCCGCCGCCGCAGCCGGTGGAGTGAAAAAATGGGAATGCACGGTGTGCGGCTATATCCACGAGGGTGAGACGCCGCCGGATGAATGCCCGGTCTGCGGGGTCGGTCCGGAATTTTTCAAAGAGGTGGTCGAGAAAGAGGAGAAAACCCTGACCCAGGCAGTTCTCGAGCCCGACTCGGCTGGAACGGATAAACAAAGTGAGCCGAGCTTTTTCCGCAAGATGGTGATGAAACACCATCTCCACCCGATAGCGGTTCACACGCCCAATGGCGTGCTGCCCCTTGCCCTGGTCTTTTTGGCGATCGCCACCATGTTCGGGTTCACCAGTTTCGAGCAGGCCGCTTTCTACAGCCTGGTGTTCGTGCTGATCAATATGCCGTTTGTTATCGTCACCGGCATCATCGTCTGGCAGGATCGCTACCAGGGAGCGAAAACAAAAATATTTGGCCTCAAGATTGGCGGCGCGATCATCGTCACCGCCACCTTGCTTGCCCTGGTAATCTGGCGTCTGGTGGAACCGGGAGTCGCGGCCTCGCCGGGGCGCTGGACTTATCTGCTCATCTGTCTGGTGTGCGTGGCGGGAGCGGGGATTTCAGGTCACTTTGGCGGCAAGCTGGTGTTCGGCAGCCGGAAGCACTAGCTGACTGAATCCATTAGAAGACTGAGCCATTTGCAAAACGATCTTTTCGCCCAAACTCTGCGTTATGCTCGAAA
>CBFCWR010000209.1:0-5930 GCA_965601575.1 uncultured Desulfofustis sp.
TTGATGAACACATAGTTGCCTTCCGGCTTTACTTCAAAGACAGCACGGGCCTGCATTCTTCCGACCTCTTTGTTGTCGAAGGTAAGATAGAACACGCCTTCTTTTTCGATCAGCCGATCATAGCCGACCACGGGGATACCTTCGGCTTCAGCCTTGGCAATTGCCGGCAATACCGCATCAGCGTCCCAGGCCAGCACGATCAGCGCGTTGGCGCCGCGGGCAATCAGGTTTTCGATGTCAGAAATCTGTTTTTCAGCGCTGGCCTGGGCATCAGCCATGATGTACTTGGCGCCCTGGCTTTCCAATTCGCCTTTCATTGCGGCTTCATCTGTTTTCCAGCGCTCTTCCTGGAAGTTTGACCAGGACACGCCCACTACCAGTTCTTTGGCAATAGCTGTTGAAAAGAAACATACAACTGCCAGCACAGCCAGGATGGGAATAACCGTTTTTTTCAGCATAAGAACTTCCTCCACGATCTGAGAATTAATTTTCGAGACAGGCAGTGCTACTGGGTGAGGATCAATAGCCACACCGCCGTCTACTCCCACAGGTTTGCGATGTGCGCCGATTGCACTCTGCGATGGAGAAATCGGCATCGTTTCATTACGCAAAGTGCCAAACTTTGGCATCTATGGCAAGAATTAATTCACTGGATAAATAAAAAATAATACCAACAAAGTGGTAGTGTTATTTGGTTGTGGTTCAATTTAATATATTGTATTTAAAACAAAAAATGAAGTTAGTCAGGGGCAAGGTTAATTATCGATAATAGTTAATGTGCTTGTAATTTGTCTTCTCCGCTTGATTTCATGACTTATCCTTGTTACTAAAAACCAAGGATCAATTTCTATTGTGGTGATTATCACCGTATTGAATCATAATTTACTGTATTTAATACAAATATTACTTATGGGGAGCGGCGATTCCTTTTTTGATCCCGGAGTGGTTTGGCGAACATTTGTTTTTTAAATGAATTAATAAAACAGCAACCATGAAAGCTGCCAATCGGGATTTCACTCGTGAACTGAACCTCTTCAATATTCTGAACAGTATCAGAGAAGCGGGAAGAATTTCTCGAGTTGAGATTGCCGAAAAGACTGGCCAGAGTAGGGCATCGGTATCAAACATTACCGCGCTTTTAATCGAGCGGGGGCTGATCCGCGAGGACCGGGTCACCTCTTCCACGAGTAGGGGGAGACGTCGCATCATGTTGATGCTGAACCCCGAAGCGGCCTATGCGGTGGGGATTAAAATAGCGGCATATCGCTTGAGTTTCGCGGTGGTGGATTTTGTCGGTCAGGTAAAATCGACGCTTTCGGTGCCGCTCAGGGTCAGTGAGCGATCAGTGGAAATGCTTGCCGATGTAGCCGAAGATGGGATCTTGCATTGCCTTGAAAAAGCCAAATTGAAGCTCAGGGATCTGTCCGGCTGTGGCCTGGCAATTCCCGGATTTGTTGATTCAGCCACCGGAACCTGCTATTGGACGCCCATCCAGAGTGGTTCATCAGATATACGAGATCTGCTTGCCGCACGGTTGGCGATGGATGTGTATATTGAAAATGACGCCAATGCTTTTACCGTCGCTTCGCAATGGTTTGGCCATGGCAAAGGGATTCGCAATTTTCTGGTGGTGACTATCGAAGAAGGAATCGGCATGGGCATTGTCGTTGACAACAAACTCTATCAGGGATCAACCGGTATCGCTGCCGAGTTCGGTCACATGGTGATCGTACCCGACGGTGAACCGTGCCGATGCGGAAAATTGGGGTGCTTTGAAGCCTATTCGGCCGACTCGGGCATCCTTCAGCAGGCCAGGAAATTGCTGAAACGAAGGAAAAAATCCCCTGATCCTGAAACCCTGAATATTGAAGAAGTGACCCGCCTGGCCCAGGAAGGGGATCGACAATTGCGTGCACTTTTTCACCAGAGTGGTGAGTTTCTGGCTCGTGGGATAGCCGGATTGATTCAGATTTTTAATCCTGAACTGGTAATTATAACCGGTGAGGGGGTGCGAGCCGGTGATCTGGTGTTTGAGCCAATGCACCAGTGTCTGACCACCTACCTCAACAAGGAACAGGCCAATGCCACCCAGGTGCTGATCCAGGAGTGGAACGACCATGACTGGGCGCAGGGCGCTGCAGGGTTTGTGTTAAGTGAAATTTATAAATCCCCTTTGAACAAGATTCAGACAAGCAGATAGTCGTCAGCAGGCGATTTTTTGGAGGAAATGACATGGATAGCTATTTTCCGGAAGTCACACGCATAGAGTACGAGGGACGTGATTCGTCCAACCCGCTTTCTTTTAAGTGGTATGACAAGGACAGGGTAGTGGCGGGAAAAAAGATGCGGGACCATTTACGCTTTGCCGTTGCCTACTGGCATACCCTGAAAAACCAGGGTGACGACCCGTTTGGGCAGGGAACCATGGAGCGTGCCTGGAACAGCTTCAGCGAACCGTTGGATCGAGCCAGGGCCACCTGCGATGCTGCCTTTGAATTCATCTCCAAGCTCGGAGTCGACTGGTATTGCTTTCATGACCGGGATCTCGCTCCTGAAGGGAGCAACTTCGCCGAGTCCTGCAAAAACCTGGAGACGATGGTAGCTCACGCCCAAAAGCTGCAGCAGGATACCGGCATTCAACTGCTCTGGGGAACGGCCAATCTCTTTTCCCACCCCCGGTATATGCACGGTGCCGGGACCAATCCCGACTACCATGTGTTTGCCTATGGGGCTGCTCAGGTCAAGCATGCGCTGGATGCGACCAAAGAGTTGGGGGGCAAGAACTATGTGTTCTGGGGAGGCCGGGAAGGGTATGAAACTCTGCTTAACACGCGTATTAAACAGGAACAGGAGCAGATGGCCGCCTTTTTCAGGATGTGTGTGGACTATGCTGCCAAGATTGGCTTCACCGGTCAGTTTCTCATTGAACCGAAACCCAAAGAACCGACCACGCACCAATATGACTTCGACAGCGCCGCCATACTCAACTTCTTGAGGACACACGAGCTGATCGACCATTTCAAGCTCAATATTGAAGCCAACCATGCTACGCTCGCGGGCCACACCTTCCAACACGAGCTGGCGGCGGCGGCGGCTGCCGGCAAGCTGGGCAGCATGGATGTAAACCGGGGAGACTTGCTGCTGGGCTGGGATACGGATCAATTTCCCACTGACCTGTATTCGACGATTTATGCAATGCTCGAAGTGTTGGCCGCTGGAGGGTTAGGTTCGGGGGGGATGAACTTTGATGCCAAGGTGCGGCGGGGCTCGTTTGAACCGGTCGATCTCTTTCATGCCCACATTGGCGGAATGGACGCCTTTGCCCGGGGACTGATCGTGGCCGCCGCGATTATCGAAGACGGCTTTCTCGAAGATTTCAAGAATCTGCGCTACCGTTCCTGGGAGAAGGCGGGTGCCGCGGCGCTGGCCGGTGGATCCAGTCTTGAAGAGTGTGAGGAGTTCGTCATCACTCATGGAGAGCCGGTGGCAGCAAGCGGCAGGCAGGAGTATCTGGAAAACATCATCAATAATTTCATCTGAACCAGTGCAGCGGAATACTATGGCAGATCAGCTTTACATCGGTATTGACAGCGGTACCCAAGGCACCAAGGGAGTGGTGCTGAGTGGGCAAAGCGGCGAATTTGTGGCCGAGAGCTATCATGGGTACGAACTCATTGAAAATGAGCGCGGCGGCAGAGAACAGCATCCAGAATCATGGATTGAGGCCTGCACCAACGTACTCACCGATCTGCTCTCCGTCCCTTCGATAAAGTCTGCAGATGTCAAGGCAATTGGAGTGTCAGGACAACAGCATGGCATGGTGCCGCTGGATGACAGGGGGAGGGTGATCAGACCGGCCAAGCTCTGGTGCGATACCGAGACGGTGCGCCAGTGTGAGATCATTACCGCCCGGGCAGGAGGCGAACAGGCAGTCCTGGAGGCGATCGGCAATCAGGTCGCTGCAGGGTTTACGGCCTCCAAAGTACTCTGGCTCAGAGACCATGAACCCGAAAGTTACGAGCGGCTTGCCACCGTGTTGCTGCCGCATGAATATATCAATTTCTGGCTTACCGGTGAACGGGCGGCAGAATATGGCGATGCGTCGGGCACCGCTTATTTTGACGTGGTCAACCGCTGTTGGTCGGAGACGCTGATTCAGGCCATTGATCCCTCGGGCAAACTGCGGGAGTGTCTGCCCGGCTTTGTGGCCGCCGACGAACCGGTGGGCCACCTGCGGGCAGAGCTCTGTGAACGGTTTAACCTGTCACCTGAACTGCTCGTCTCAGCGGGAGGAGGTGACAATATGATGGCGGCGATCGGCACCGGTAACGTGAATCCCGGAGTAGTGACCGCCAGTCTGGGAACCTCCGGCACCATTTATGCGTATGCCGATCGACCGGTGGTTGATGACCGTGGTGAGCTGGCCTCTTTCTGTTCTTCAAGCGGCGGCTGGCTGCCGCTGGTGTGCACCATGAATGTGACGGTGGCCACCGAACTCGTACGTTCACTTCTGGGGCTCGATCTGGAAGAGATGAACCGGCTGGCGGAGGCGGCGTCGCCTGGTGCCGAGGGAGTGCTTCTGGTTCCCTATTTCAATGGCGAGAGAACCCCCCCGCTTCCCGGAGCCACTGCTCACCTGGGTGGACTGACAAGCCTCAATATGAAGCGGCAGAATTTCTGCCGTGCGGCAATTGAAGGCGCGACTTTCGGTCTTCGCTACGGGCTCGAGGTCCTGCGGCGCAATAATATCGAACCGCGGCAAATCAGAATGACGGGGGGAGGCGCCAAAAGCCCGTTGTGGCGGCAGTTGGTGGCGGATAGTTTCAATTGCGAAGTGGTCTGTGTCCAGCAGGAAGAGGCCGGTGCAGCAGGCGCGGCACTGCAGGCACTCTGGTGCGCGGAAAAAGCCGCAGGCACACAGACTACCATAGAGGAGATCACCTCGCGATTCGTCGCTCTTGATGAGCGGACCAGGTGTGAACCAGACCAGGATTCTGTGGCCGTCTATGCCGAGCTTTATGGGGCGTATCTTAACTACGACCAGGTACTGCGGCCGGTAAATAGTGTCTGAAGGGCTGCGGACTCACCTCTCTCAGACTGGCCCTTAGATTGAGGCAAGGACGTCCTCGGCGATCTCCCGTACCTGGCTGTCTTTATCATTGCGCAAGGTGAGGGCCTGATCACGCAGGCTCTGATCATTGATGATTGCCAGCACGCTTAGCGCCTCTCCGCGCAGCAGGGGATCTTCGGATGACAACAGGGTGGATAGAGACGGTACCGCGAGGTACAGTGAAGCGCATTGCCGGGCCTGTAATTCCTCGAACAGCACCGAAACGCCCAGGCGAACGGCAAATCGCTCGTCATCAAGGATAGCGCCTGTCCATTCGAAGTAGCGGGACTCGCGGTAAAACATGGCGACTATATTGTCCACATGGCCCATTTCCAGAAAGTCTTTGATTACTCTCAGAAGTTCAGCATCGCTTACCTCATTCATAAACTGCATATCTCCTTGGCGTCTGGTTCGGCAGCAGCACGGGGGGCGGTTTCGGTCACTGTTTTTCGGGCATAATCCATATGTGGCCCGAAGGGCTACCATACCATCGGCGTCCTGTGATGGGAAGCGCGAGGTGGGGCAGGATAGTGTCAGACGTGGCAATGAGAAGTGGGCGCACGGATCGGTTCTTTACCTCTGCTGCCCATTAAAAAAATGCTTTTTCCAGATTTTCAGAATTTTCTCGATTCAATAGGATTTTCCCATAAGCAAACACCTGCCTACTACTTTTTTCGATCGTTGTGTTGAACCCTTACACGATATAGGGGCATAGCATATTTCTTGCATACACTGGATATTGACAACCTCAAGTCAAACTTAAAAATGGGAGAGTGATATGAAACGATAACACGCGTTTCAGGCCTGTGACGCCGCTGCC
>CBFCWR010000210.1:0-5897 GCA_965601575.1 uncultured Desulfofustis sp.
GTCTGGTCGGATGGTCGAGAACTCTACGTACCGGATTCGAAGAAGATGACCATGTACGGCAGCGGTGACGAAAGGAAGTATCAGCCCGGAGGGCCATACAGCGGCAATAATCCAGATATCCCCACCATGGAGGTGTATGCCGCCATGGGCACCCATCCGGACAGCGTCACTCTTTATTATTGAAAAATACTTTTTCCCTTACACCGTGTGAGGAGGGTGATTCTTCTAATCACTACAGGCCATCACTACGTGTGAGATCGCCTGAGATTAAATTTTTCGCGTGGTTTAATCTTGATCTGATTGGGCGAAATACACCAGATTTCCATTGCTGAGGACCTTCGGCTTCTCCTGCGCTAATAACCTTTGAATGCAGGTGATCGCTTTTCCATGAAGGCCTCTCTTCCTTCCCTGCCGTCGGAGCTCAAGGCAGCAAGCCCGCCAGCAATGGATTCCAGTGCGGACACGGGCTGGCCAGACGCCAGGCTGTTGACGATCTGCTTGCCCAGATGTACCGACACTGGAGAGGTTTTTCCGATCAGGGCAGCCAGTTCCCGGGCCTTGCCCAACCCTTCTCCGGCCGGAACCAACTCGTCTAGTAGACCGATCTCCAGCGCCTCCTCGGCCGAAATTGGTACACCCGTGAAAATGAGTTTTTTCAATCTGCTCGGGCCGATCAGCTGCAGCGCTTTGTGGGTGCCGAACCAGCCTGGGATCGTCCCCACCAGAGCTTCGGGAAAGCCATAGCGAGAGCCGACTTCGCCAATGCGAAGGTCAGCCGCCAGGGCAAGCTCCAGTGAACCGCCGTAACTGTGCCCGTTGACCACTGCGATGACCGGATGGATAAGATCATCGACAGCTTTCATGATGCGGTGGCCGTGCCGGGTCCAGGTGCGCCACATTTCGATCGGCTCCAGGGAGCCCCAGTCCTTTATGTCTGCCCCGACTCCAAAAGAGCGAGACGATTTTGAAAAGAGGATGACAGCCCGAATTTCCCTGTCGAGATCCAGTTCATCGAAATATCGCTTCAGGTCCTGCATCATCTCCCAGGACAGCGCATTTAGCTTTTCGTCTCGGTTGATGGCGATAAAGGCGAGGTTTTCTTCTCTGCTAAGCTCTATGGTGCTGGTCGGTTTTACCATGTCACCGGTCCTCAATAAAGATGAAGGGTGAATTTCACGGATAGGTAGACTGAATGTGTTGTCTGACCGAGACCAAATGGTCTCGCATCGCTCGTTCTGCTCCCTCTTCGTCTCTCTCCCGCACTGCCTGAACTACCGCACCATGCTGTTTCTTGAATGAATCCCAATTCTGCGGGGTGATCCATTGCTGCTTTCTGAGGCCCCACTCCTCAGACAAGCGCATTTTACTGATTCCCCCGTAGAGGGCGATGAGCAGGGAGTTTCTGGTGGCGATGACCAGGGTCTCATGAAACAGCACATCCCATTTTTCATTGGTTTCAAGATCGTTGGCCTCGTGGTTGCGCTTGGCGCATAACGCCAGTCTTTCTATTTCCTGAAACGAGGCGCGTTGGGCTGCTGCGGCGGCAATATGGGGTTCAAGCATCAGGCGGGCTTCCATGATTTCCAGCGGATTGGTTTTGCTGGTAACAACCCGAAGTGATTCGGAGCCAAGTGCGGGCCGTGGTCCGGCAAAAGTTCCTTTGCCCACGTGGCGCCAGACCAGGTCTTCGGCTTCGAGGCGGGAAAGAACCTTGCGCAGGCCGCTGCGTGATATGCCAAGCACAGCGCACAAGGATCGTTCCGATGGGAGTCGTGCTCCGAGTTGATAGTGGCCACCGGTGAGTTGTTCTCGCAAGGTTTCAAGGGCGCTTTTGGTTTTGATCTGCATAGCGTGAGCCACTGGGTGTTGAACGAACCAATATGATACCAATATCACTATTGGTTTATTTTGTAAACAATATATTTTTATGATAATTCAATTCTTTAAGTATATTTTTACTACTAAAAATAGACACCAATATTATTTTGGTGTAATTTGTCTTAACGTCTTTAATATGCCAGGTTCTACCCTATTTAAAATCTCTGGAGATTGGTGATGTTTTCGTTGGTTAGTGGTCATGAAGCAATCGAATGTATCAACAACGGCGACACGGTGGCGATCGGTGGTGCCGGTGCCGGACATGCGGTTCCCGACCGTTTGATGCGGGAACTGGGAGAACGGTTCGTGCGCAGCGGAGGCCCACGAAATCTCAAGGTTTTCCATCCCTGTGGCCTGGGGGACAATGATTCACGCGGCATGAATCACCTGGCCCATGAGGGATTGATTGACACGGCCATCGGCGGCTATTGGGGAAATGCCCCGAAAATGGTTGATCTCGCCTTGCGCGAAAAAGTCAAAGGCTACAATTTTCCCCAGGGAGTGCTGGGGCACCTGGTACGGGCCACTGCTTCGGGCAAGCCCGGGATTGTTACCCCCATAGGTCTCAACACCTATGTGGACCCACGCCTCGAGGGGGGCAGGCTCAACGACATCACCACAGAGGATCTGGTTGAAGTGCTTACGCTCGATGGCAAGGAGTACCTGTTCTACAAATCGATTCCGATTGACGTCGCGTTCATCAGGGGGACTACGGCAGACTGTGAAGGCAACCTGACCATGGAGGAGGAAGTCGGCACCTTCTCCATGCTCTCCCTGGCCCAGGCGGCCAAAGTAAATAACGGACTCGTCATCGCCCAGGTTAAACGGACCATCGACGGCCACTCTGATCCGACCCAGGTGAAAGTGCCCGGGGTCTTTATCGACTATGTGGTGGTCGAGCCAAACCAGGAGATGACATTTTTGACCGCCTTCGATCCCGCTCTGGTGAAAAGAGATGTCGAATATGAGGCCGAGGAATTGCGGCTCGAAGGGATCAAGAGAGTGGTAAGCCGACGTGCGGCTCTTGAGTTAAGGCCGGGAATCTACGTAAACCTTGGCTACGGTATGTCGGATGGCGTGCCGATCGTGGCCCAGCAGGAAGAAATAACCGACGAGCTGGTCTTTATGATCGAGCAGGGTGCCATTGCCGGAATTCCCACCACCGGGCTCAATTTTGGGGCGATGTTCAACCCCACTGCCATTGTCGATGACGTCTACCAGTTCGATTTTTTTCACGGCGGGGGGCTGGACATGGCCTTTCTGGGGTTTGCCCAGGTGGATCAATTCGGCAATATAAATTCCACCCGATTCAACAATTTCATCACCGGCAGCGGAGGTGCGGTTGATATCTCCTCGGCAGCTAAAAAAATCGTCTTCTGCGGGACCTTTGCCGTTAAAGGGGAACAGCAGATCACAGGTGACGGGGTAAAGGTTCTGAACCCCGGCAAAGCCAAGAAGTTTGTCGGCCAGGTCGAACAAGTGACATTTTCAGGGAAAAGCGCGACTGAAAGGGGTCAAAGCGTGTTTTACATAACCGAGCGTGCGGTGTTCACGCTGGTTCCTGAGGGGGTGATGCTCCTCGAGATTGCCCCGGGTCTGGATCTTCAGCGGGATGTGCTGGATATGATGGAGTTCAAACCGATCATCAGCGCCGATCTGAAAACCATCGATGCGAAGATCTACCGCGATCGACCACTGGGGCTGAAACGCGATTTCGCCCAGCTGAAAGAACAGAAATAAGGGCAAGGAGAGAATAGTCATGCTGGTTGAGCTCCCCAGAAATAGCGCTGATGTCTACGCTCAGATACAGGAAATGACCGCCGATTTTGCCCGGGAACAGATTCGTCCCCAGGCGGAGAGATTCGACCGGGAAGAGGAATTTCCCGAGGGTCTTTTCAAGCAGATGGCCGAACTTGGACTCTTCGGTGTCACCATCCCTGAGAGCTACGGAGGTGGGGATGTGGATACCTACGGTTATGCGATCGTCATGGAGGAGCTGTCCAAGGGCTACTCCTCGGTGGCGGATCAATGCGGCCTGGTGGAGCTGGTGTCCAGCCTCATTTATCAGTACGGAACGAACGCACAGAAGGAGGAGTACCTGCGATCGATCACCGGTTTTGAGACCAAGGTGGCCTATTGCCTGACAGAAGCGGAAGCTGGCTCCGACCTTTCCGCAATCAAGACCACGGCGTTCCCGGATGGATCAGGCTGGAAACTGGATGGCGCCAAATTGTGGATCAATAATGCACCCCTGGCCGACATCGGAATTGTGCTGGCTAGAACGGATCCCGAAAAGGGTCACAGGGGGATGAGCGTTTTTATCGTCGACCTCCATGCCCCAGGGGTGAGCCGCGGACCCAAAGAGGAGAAGATGGGTCAGCGGGGATCCCATGTAGGGCCCCTGTTTTTCGACGGCGTTGCAGTGCCCGGGGAGGCACTTCTCGGTGAGCTTCACCGAGGCTTTTATATGATCATGAGCGTGCTGGAGAAAGGCCGGGTCGGTATCGGTGCACTGGCAGTAGGCATTGCTCAGGCCGGGCTCGAGGCGGCACGAGACTATGCCAGAACGAGGAAGCAGTTCGGCAGCCCCATTGCCGAATTTCAGGGAATTCAATGGAATCTGGCGCAAATGGCGATGGAGATTGCTGCGGCCCGTGGGCTGGTCCATCGGGCTGCACTGTTGCTCGATAACGCCAAGCCGGCCACCGAGGCAAGCTCAATGGCTAAGTGCTATGCCTCCGATATGGCCGTGAGGCAGACAGCCGAGGCCCTTCAGATATTTGGCGGCAGCGGCTATATAAAAGGCTACGAAGTGGAACGGCTCTACCGTGATGCCAAGATAACCCAGATCTACGAAGGGACAAATCAGATACAAAGAACCATTATTGCCAGGCAATTACTGAAATAGAAAAACGGCTATTTTGTCCATGCTTCGTTGTGCGCGAAATTTTATCCTCGGATGTGAGTATGCCTGTGGTAGAATTTACCGCACGGTTCAATCTTGAAACAAAATTTCTTGCAGCCGCGGAACTTCAAGAGGCCATTCTACCAATGCACGGTCCAGGAGTCGCCCGAGCAGCCTTAAAGCTGTGAGCAGACACCGCAGTGCATGGCAGCGTGAAAATTTGGAATAGACTGCTGAAGCGGTTGAAATAAAAATTCAACATCAAAGATAGGAAGCACGGAGGTGCATCCATGCTGAGTATTGACTACTCGATCACCCCGGAAGGGCTGGAGACTCGACTGGATAAGATGTTCGAGCTGGCCGGACAGAAAATTCTCACAATTGAAAAGAGCTGGGACCCCGCACGCGGAACACCGGTTTTTACCGTGGAAGGTACCTATACCTCCCGGGGCTGGACGGAATGGACCCAGGGCTTCCAGTTCGGCTGTGCGATCCTGCAGTTTGACGGCACCGATGAGGAAAAATTCCTCCAAATGGGCCGCGAGCGGACCATAGCCCACATGGCCCCCCATCTCAGTCACGTCGGTGTCCACGATCACGGATTCAACAATGTGAGTACCTACGGCAACCTGTTGAGACTGATGAACGAGGACAGGATAGATGAGAATATACGAGAGCGACAGTTTTATGAGCTGGCCCTCAAGATGACCGGGGCGGTCCAGGCCGCCCGCTGGACCAACGTGGTCGGCGGACTGGGGTATATTTATACGTTCAATGGGCCGCATTCTCTCTTTGCCGACACAATCAGAACCATTCGAGCCCTGACTCTGAGCTACCAGCTTGGCCATGTGCTCATGGGTGAGCAGGATGAACAGATCGATCTTCTCAAGCGCGGACTGCAGCATGCCGAGACCACGGCTCGCTACAACGTCTTTTTCGGCAATGGCCGTGATTCCTATGACATACGAGGACGGGTGGCGCACGAGACGATTTTCAACGCCAGAAATGGTACCTATCGCTGCACCAACGCGCAGCAGGGGTACTCGCCGTTTACGACCTGGACCAGAGGGTTGTCCTGGATACTGAGCGGATACCCTGAACTGATTGAATACCT
>CBFCWR010000211.1:0-5861 GCA_965601575.1 uncultured Desulfofustis sp.
GCTGACTTTTGGCGCCTCAAATTCCCAACCGGGAGATCCTTTTACCGACGGTCAAGTCTGGCCCTACGTAAGCAGCGTTAATAATTCGTTTAATGATGGTACATACCAAGGCCCTATTTACGATCCAACCCGATTCATTTCTAAAATTGCCTTACAGCCGGCCAGTTTCAACGTGTTATTCAATGCGCTGAAGGAACAAGGTGACACCCAGGTGCTTTCAAATCCCAAAATCAGCGTAATGAACGGTCAGCCCGCGCTCATTTCGGTTGGTGAGAATGTCACCTATATTTCATCCATCGAGGTCGATCGCGATACAGGCGGCGTTCAGACCCTGTTGACCTATACGGTGGAAACCGAACGCGTATTGTCTGGTATCAGCATGGCTCTGACGGCCAATATTTTAAATGATAATGAAGTCATCATGAACCTCGTACCGATAACCTCTCAACTGGAGGAGCCGATCGAATATCGCGACATAGGTCTTGAAGGTCAGCAGATCGGTCTGCCCCGGGTCAATGTGAGAGAGATGAGCACCACAGTACGAGTCAAGGACAACGAGATGCTGGTTATTGGCGGATTGATCCTGGAGGTCGACGACACTCAGGGCAACTTTGCCCCTGTCGTCGGCAAGATCCCCTTAGTCCGCTATCTGTTCGGATACGAGGAAAAAACGAAGCAGAAACGGGAATTGATTATCCTGTTGAGACCAACCATTATTTAACTCAGTGGCAATTTATAGATCAAATTTTATACCATTTGGCAGGGAGACTATTATGAACAGGCTGAAATATCTGATCATCGGAATTTTAGCGTTGGGTATGGCCGGCTGTGGTCAGACAGTGGTGGAAACGCTCCATGTTCCGGAGGGACCGGGACCAAACGCTCCAGGGACAGGAAAATCAGTAGTCGTATTACCATTCGCCGATTACAGCTCCGGCGACAACATCACCTCTGCGTATCGCAGAAGCATGCAGATATCAGAATCGGTCACCGACAATCTGGTGGCCGCCGGCTTCGGTACTTCGGTTCAGGAAGATGTGTTTCGCTATATGGTCGAACAGAACCTCATCAGTCTGGTTGCCTACGAGGAAACCCACTCGAAATCACTGCGCAGTGAGCTGAGCGGCGACTGGTCAGGCCAAATGAAGGGTATCCTGCGCAGCTATATAAAGGAAGCCGAGCTTGAAGGCAGCAACAGGTCGGTATCCGCCCCAGGCACTCACGGGCTCGACGAGACGACAGTGGCCCAACTGGGGCGTCGCTTCAACGCCGATTACATCGTAAGGGGCCGAATCCTCGAGTACAAGACTCGCCAGGATCCCACCTGGGAACCGTGGAAGAAAGGGTTCCTGCCCTTCCTGCTCCAGGGTACCTCACGGATTGCGGTGGGGGTAGCCGGGGCCGACAAGTATGACCGTTATGGTCAGATGACTGCTGGTGCGGCGTATGGCGCTCTGATAGGCTATCAGACCATATGGCCGTTCGATAACAGCACGCTGTTCGGGGCTTCCGCGGCCACCTCCAATGCCATCTTCTGGGGTGCCGCCGGTGCGGCTCTGGGTGATCTCTCATATAACAGCGGAAGGGTTGACCAGGCGGTGGTCCAGATGCGCATCTGGGTCCAGGAGGCTGCTACTGGAAACATGATCTGGACTAACAGGATCCGGGTCGCGGTCTCGCCTGAATCCGTTTATTCTGATCAGCAGTACGATGCACTGTTCAACAGCGCCATAGAAAAAGGCGTCAGCACCCTGATCGATAACTTTGTAACTTACGGACTTTAAACTCTATACCTGCCAAATAACAAGGGCCGTTTACCCCATGGGGTAAGCGGCCTTTGTGTTCTTATCTCCGGGTGCGTGCAGACTCTCTAGTTCGAGCCCTCCTTGTTTTTCTGGGCATTCTGAAACAATGCCATGAAGTTTACCGGCTCCATGAGAAACGGCATGAATCCGCCGTCCACCGATATCTGGCTGATGATCTGCCGGGTAAACGGGAAAAGAAGAGTCGGACACTCCACCCCAAGCACCATCGACATATGCTGCTCTGGAATGTGCTTCAGGAAAAACACTGCGGCATGCTCGATTTCAAGAATGAAGAGAACCCGCGGGGTCTCTTCCTTGGTGACGACCTTGGCATTAATTTCCAGGGCTACTTCCCAGTGATCATCACCCAGTTTTCTATTATTAAGTTGAAGGTTTAAATCCACATTGGGTTCGGAACTCTGGTTGGCCCGGAAAATATCAGGAGAGTTAGGGTTTTCAAGGGATAAATCTTTAATATACATCTTCTGCATGCGCAGAATTGGTGTTTCTTTCGAATCCTGCGCATCTGCAGCATTGTTTTCTGCCATTTCCTCGCTCCTTATCAATTTGGTTGGTATGTGTGACGATGGACGGCATTTAACTGCATCGCCGGGACGCATGCAAGTTTTTAGTTTCTCGGATCAAGCAGCTGTTTCAGAAACATACCCGTGTAGGATTCCGACACGCCGCCAATTTGTTCGGGAGTTCCCGCGGCAATAACTTCACCGCCCCGGTCCCCCCCTTCGGGTCCGATATCTATGATCCAGTCCGCCGTCTTGATCACATCAAGGTTGTGTTCGATCACCAGAACCGTGTTGCCCTGATCCACCAACCTGTTGAGCACTTCGAGAAGGTGCTTGATATCTGCCGGATGCAGGCCCGTTGTCGGTTCATCGAGAATATAAAGAGTCCTGCCGATGCTTCTGCCGGATAATTCCCGGGCCAGCTTTACCCGCTGAGCCTCGCCGCCTGAAAGGGTCACTGAAGACTGGCCAAGCTTGATATAGGAGAGCCCCACATCGTAGAGTGTCTGTAGACGGTTTTTGATGGCGGGTATATTCTCGAAAAACAGCAATGCCTCGGCAACCGTCATGGTGAGCACGTCGTGAATTGTTTTGTCCCTGTAGGTAATGTCGAGAGTCTCTTGGTTGTATCTCCTGCCTTTGCAGGTCTCACAGACCACGTACACATCCGGCAGAAAGTGCATGGCAATACGCAGCACTCCCTCGCCGTCGCACGCCTCACAGCGTCCTCCCTTGAGGTTGAAACTGAATCTGCCGGGCTGGTAACCCCGCGCCCTCGACTCCGGCAGCCTGGCAAACAGTTCCCGGATCGGGGTAAAGACCCCGGTATAGGTGGCTGGGTTGGACCGGGGGGTCCTGCCTATGGGACTCTGATCGATATCGATGATCTTATCGATCTGTTCGAGCCCATCCAGGCTGGTGCCCCTTCTCTTCACCTTGTCACGTTTGGTCGACTTACCGTACTTGGCGAGCTTGAACAGAGTTTCCATGATCAGGCTGCTTTTACCCGAACCCGATACTCCGGTAATTGCAGTCATCACGCCAAGGGGAAAACTCACCTTTATGTCCTTTAAGTTGTTGGCCACAGCCCCCGCAATTTTGAGGGTTTTTCCCCCTCGTTTTCTCACCTTCCTTCTTTTGGAGGGAATATTTATGCTTTTCTTCCCTGACAGGTAGGCACCAGTCTCAGACTGTTCCTGATCCAGCAGATCAGGGACAGAACCACTAAAGACCACATCCCCGCCATGAACCCCGGCGCCGACCCCCATATCCAGGACATGATCTGCCGCCAAAATCGTATCGGTGTCATGCTCGACCACGATCACGGTGTTTCCGAGATCACGCAGTTCCATCAGAGTATTGATCAGTTTCTGATTGTCACGCTGGTGCAGACCGATACTTGGTTCGTCCAGAATATACAGGACTCCGGCAAGGCGGGAACCTATCTGGGACGCCAACCTGATTCTCTGGGCCTCTCCGCCTGACAAAGTGCCTGATTTCCTGGCCAGTGTAAGATACCCAAGACCCACATCTTCGAGAAAGGAAAGACGATCGACAATTTCCTTGAGGACCGGTTCACCAATTGTTCGCTCCCGTTCGCTGAACGGCAGCAGAGGCAGACCCACGAGCAGTTTCTCGACGGACATGGTGGTCAGTTCATGTATATTATGCTCGCCGATCCGGGCTGCCAGGGCTTCCGGTTTGAGCCTGGCACCTGAACAGGCGGGGCAGATCTGCTCGTTCATATAGCGGGCCAGTTCGTCTCGAATCATGGCTGACTGGGTTTCATGATACCTGCGATCGAGCTGTGGAATGACCCCCTCGAAAGCCTTCACGGCTGTCATCACCCGCCTTCCCTTACGGTAGTAGAACTCGATCTCCTCACCGCCGGAACCATAGAGGATCAGTTTTCTCTGCCTTTCACTGAGCTTGGAAAAAGGTGTTTTCAGAGAGAATCCATAGTGCTTGGCCACGGCGGCGAGCATCTGTCCAGTGTAGGTCGACTCGTTACGCCACCCCCAGGGAGCGATGGCTCCGTCTATCACCGACAGACCGTGGTCCGGTACGATCAAACTTTCATCAAAAAACTGTTTGACACCAAGGCCGCCACATTCGGCACAGGCACCCTGCGGGTTGTTGAAGGAAAAAAGCTGAGTAGAGAGTGGCGGCATGGAGATATTACAATTATGGCACGCGGCCAGCTCACTGAACAATTGTTCCTGGTCTTTATCGGGAAAAAGAGCCAGCAGGAAACCACCGGTGACCTTCACCGCGGTGCTGATCGAGTCGGCCAGCCTTCTGCGCACGGATGATTTCAGGACAAGCCGATCAACGACGATTTCTATGGTGTGTTTTTTGTTCTTGTCCAGGGCCTGAACATCATCGGCGTGCAGTATGTCCCCGTCTACTCGAACCCTTACAAATCCCTCTTTTTTAATCCGAGCCAGAAGCTGTTCGTGCCGTCCCTTGCGATCGGACACCATGGGTGCCAGGATTATGACCTTGGTTCCCTCCGGCTCATCAAGCAATATGTTGACCATATCCTCGATTGACTGGGAGCGGATCTCTTGGCCGCATTCCGGGCAGTAAGGTCGGCCGCAGCGGGCAAAGAGCAGGCGCAGATGATCATAAATTTCAGTGACCGTACCCACCGTCGATCGCGGATTTTTGCTTGTCGTCTTCTGTTCGATCGAGACGGCGGGCGACAGTCCTTCCAGGGAATCCACATCGGGTTTATCCATCTGTCCGAGAAACTGACGTGCATAAGTGGAAAGGGACTCCACATAGCGCCGCTGGCCTTCAGCGTAAAGGGTGTCGAAGGCCAGAGTCGATTTTCCGGACCCCGAGAGTCCGGTAAAAACCACCAGGGCGTTTCTGGGCAGATCGACATCGATATTCTTCAGGTTGTGCATCCGCGCCCCGCGGACGCGTATCGTTTGTGGTTCCATTGGAGTAATAATCAGCGGAATAATCGGGAATGTTCGACCTTAAGACAGCGGTCCATGATCGTCACAAGACCGGCAGATAGCGCCCTGTCGGCAGCCTCTTCATTGATGATGCCAAGCTGCATCCAGACTGCCCGTGCATCTATGTCAACCGCCTGGTCGACGACAGGTCCCACCTCGCTGGATTTGCGAAATATATCAATTATGTCGACCGATTCGGGTATCGCGTCAAGATCCGGATAGCAGGTGAGTCCAAGGATTTCTCCGTGGCCCGGGTTAACCGGAATTACCCGGTATCCCTGGGCCATTAGATACACTGCTACGGAGTTGCTGGGCCGCTCGCTTTTAGGGGACATGCCCACAACCGCGATAGTGGTAGATTCGGCAAGCAGCGACTTTATCTGAGTATCGGAAGGTGCAGAATACATGAAGGGTTGAGTATGCCAGTTAATGTTGTGGATTTTAATCAGAAAAATATAATGTAGATCGGCTGGACAAAAGTCAAGACAGCATATCAGTTCCTCGGTTCCATATTAGGGCCCGGACACAGGCAGCCAGGGAAGAAAGTGATACTGAAAAATTAAAAT
>CBFCWR010000212.1:0-5851 GCA_965601575.1 uncultured Desulfofustis sp.
ACGCATCCACGCGACTGTCTTTGATCAGATCACGCAGATCGTGGTAAATGGTTGCTTGTGGTGCAAGGGAGGCAGAAAGCGCCAACTGTTCCCTGTCCGGCTCAAACAGCGCAGCCACCTGGGTGTCCCCAAGCAGGGAAATATTCTGGATGTGTTCCCGGCCCATCATGCCGGAGCCGATTATGGCGTAGTTGACGTGCGAACTCATTTCTCCGTGCACTCACCTCTGAGAGAAAGTTTGGATACAACGGGCGGCGACCCCGAGGCCGATCCGCCCGCTGAATTTTCTGATTTACATGTTGGCTTTCAGCTCTTCGGCGAGCTTGGCTTCTGCTTCTGCGATGGCCGCTTCATAGGCCTTCAGAAGCTCGGCGCCCTCGGCGCCATACTTGTCGGTGTACCACTGCTTCAGAGGAGCGGCGGCCTCTCTGAATGCATCTTTTTCCTCGGCGGTCGGCACATAGATGGCGCCGCCGGCCTTTTTGAACTCCTCATACGCCTCGATTGCCCTGCGCTTCGGGAAGGCGAAGCAGACCTGGCGGAGACTGGCGAACCCATCGTTGACAATCCGCTTCTGCTCGTCGTCCAGGGCCTGGTAGGTGTCCTCGTTCATGATCCAGAGGCTGGCCATGTAGGCGTGTCCGTCCAGGGTTATGTATTTGATGTGCTCGTGGAACTTCATGCCGACGATGTCGGTGATACCGTTCTTGGAACCATCAATAACACCGGTGGCCAAAGATGTGTAGACTTCCGGCCAGGCCACGGGAGTGGCCGAGGCGCCCAGGTTTTTAACCAGGGTCTGCTGAAGCGGCGAGTTGATGGTGCGGATGCGCAGCCCTTCCATGTCGGCGGGCGACTGGATCTGCTTTTTGGTGTTGGCAATGTTGCGCCAGCCGCCGGTGTTGGTCATGGTCATGATGCGGGGACCGCCTTTTTTCAGCACGTGCTGACGCAGTACGTTCAGAAAGGGGCCGGTGAGGACTTCTTCAGCCACGGCGTCGTTGTCCATCATGTACGGCAGGTCAAGAACCTGCAGTTCCGGAAAGGCGACCGAGATCCCGCCGATGGTCATCTGATGGATCTGAATGATGTTGCTCTGGGTAGCTTCGTAGCATTCGGCGGCATTGCCGCAGAGCTGGGCGCCCGGATAGACTTCAACGACGATTTTGCCGTTGGAGCGGGCCTCGACGTAATCCTTGAAGACCAGGGCGCCGTCATAGTCTTCATCGTTGGTGTTGGACAGATGGACCACCCTCAAGGTGTGATCCGCCGCGTACACTGAGGTCACGCCGAAAACGAAGAAACAGGCGATCAGCATTACCAGTACTCTTTTCATTTTAACTCCTCCAGTTTTGGTTTTGGCTGCCTTGAAAACCTCATGCTTTCAAAGACGACTTAAAACTTCTCCCAACGGTTTCACTATCCTCCGACTCCGCCCAGGATCCAGCTGGCTGCGGCAGGAACATCAAGGTAGCCGAGCCAGTTGGGAATCGACAGCGTGAGTATCGGAAAATAGGATATAAGAAAAATCACCAGGAATTCCACGATCAGAAAAGGAATCATCTCGATGGCAATTTTCTCAAGCGATTCTCGACTCAGGCCGGCGGCCACGAACAGCACCAGACCCATCGGCGGCGTCGCCAGGCCCACGGTCACGTTCACGCACATGACCACGGCAAAGTGCAGCGGGTGAATCCCAACCTGGACCATGGCCGGACCGAGAATGGGTCCGAGGATGAGAATGGCCGGTCCGGCATCGAGAAACATCCCGACGATAAAGAGCAGAATATTGACCATGAAGAAGACGGCGTAGGGATTCTCGGATACCGAGAGCACCAGTTTGGCCATCTTCTCCGGGGTCTGATAAAAGCTGACAATGGAGGCGAAACTCACCGCTGCACCGACCAGAAGCAAGATGACACCCGAGGAGATCGCCGCCGAGGTGAACACCCGGGGAATATCCTTGAAACTCATCTGCCGGGTACCCAGCGCCACGATCAGGGCATAGCCGGCACCCACCGCGGCCGCCTCGGTCGGAGTAAAGATTCCGGCCAGGATGCCGCCCAGCATGATGACCGGGGTCATCATCGGAATAATTCCATCCCTGAGGGCCTTCAACCGTTCGCCCCACGGCATTGGTTCGTTGGCCACTGGGAAATTACGGACTTTGGCCAGATAGGCGGTCAGCGTCATCAGACCAAGGCCGATGGCCAGGCCGGGAACCAGGCCGGCGGCGAACAGCCCGGCCACCGAGACGTTCATCACGAAGGCATAGAGGATCATCAGCCCGGAAGGCGGGATAATGGGGCCGATAACTGAGCTGGCGGCGGTGACCGCGGCGGCGAAACGCCGGGTATAGCCGTTTCTTTCCATGGCCGGAATGAGCATCGAGCCCAAAGCCGAGGTATCGGCCACGGCCGAGCCGGAGAGTCCGGCGAAGAGCATCGACGAGGAGATATTGACCTGGGCCAGGCCGCCGCGGCGGTGCCCCAGAAATGCCTGGGCAAGTTTCACCAGATTCTTGGTGATCCCTCCCTGATTCATGATCTCCCCGGCCACGATGAAAAACGGCAGGGCCAGCAGCGGCGGACTGTAGATACCGTTGAATAAACGGGAATAGAGCAGCTTGATGAACATCATCTTGCCGTCGATGACAAAAGCCAGGCCGGGACCGAAAAGTAACGCAAAAACCACCGACATGCCGCCGAACATGGTGATCAGAAAAATCATGAAGTACATCATTTCTCAGCCCCCCCTGCGCTCGCGGACTCGGCCGCATCTTCTCTGAGCCGCGCCGCCTGCGGATCGACTAGGCCTATCAGGTCCCTGATCATTCCCCCCAGTGCCGCCAGAATAAGAAACAGCCAGGCCGGCGGCATGATTGCATACACCCAGGCTTTACTGATTTCCAGGGCCGGCAGCTCTATACGGCTTCCCCCCTGATACATCTGCCAGGCCTGATCGAAACAGACCACGGCAATGACAATGACGATCGCATGGAAGACACAGCGGATAATGAACTCGAGCCGGTTCTTCTTGAGCATGTCCCGGAAAAACATCATGGAAATGTTGAGCCCTCGGTGATAGGCGACGGGCATGATGACGAAGGTAATCCAGACCATCATCCACAGAGAGGCCTCCTCCGACCAGGACAGCGCATTGTTGAGCACGTAGCGGTAAAATACCTGGACGATGTTGAGCATGGTGATGACAAACAGCATGACCCAGGCCATATTGACCGCTACTTTCTCCACCCATTCATTGATCCTTTCCAGGACGAGGCCGATTTTTCTCAGCAGCTCCATACTGTACCCTCCCAATACGAGTTGTCGGCAACTCTTTCAACCAGTCAGTTCAGCGATCTCGATATCGAGCAGACTCGCCAGTTTTCTCAAGGCCGGCCGAAATTCTCCATAGACGATGGCGCTGTGGTGCTCGAGTCCGGCCTGCATGAGATTGTCCAGCACCTCGCCGATGGGGCTGTCAAGTTTTGCAACCCCGGAAGTACCCGAAAATGGCAGTGGTGCGCGTACCATTTCACCGCCTCCCAGGACCATGGTGGCCCGGTCATGGCCTTTCGAAAAGCGGGCCATGGTAATGCGCCCCGGCTTGAGCGGAAACTCGTTGAGCAGGGGCAGCTTGCGGTTTGAATGAATGGTGGCCCTGACCTCGACTTCCGGATCGGCCATTTGCACCGGTGCCTGGCCGCAGTGCCAGAACACGCAGGTATCGGATTCACGATCCATGTCCACCAGATCGGTGTTGAAGGCAGGCTCTCCGGCCAGCCGTTGAAGTATCAGCGCAGTTATCACCCCATGAACGTCGGCTTCGCAGCCTCCAGGGATGAAGTGCTCATTAAGCATGGCAATGGCGCCGCAGGCCGCGCCGCCGTAATGGGTAAAGAAATGGGGCCAGCAGCGCACCGCCAGCCCGGCGTAGCGTTTCTCTTCAATCAGCCGGCGCATCCCTTCATAGGCTTTCAGGCTCTTAATGGTGGCGTCCCGGTCCATCTCCTCGAGATTGACCAGGACTTTTCTGCGCTCTTCGAAATGGGGGTGCGCAGCATCATCATCCAGCACCTTGAGGCTGTCCAGAAATTCCATGAGATCATGCTCGCCAATTTCCACCCCGAATAAATCGGCACACTCCTGGTGGCTGAACATGCAGGCATCGAAACCGTCGGGATGCTGGCCGATGACCCCTATCCTGGTACCCTTGAGGCTGCGCTTGACCGCAGCGGCTTGGGCCAGCACAGTGATATGCTCCAGCGCCTGGCGGTCGTCAGGTGCACCGTGCACATATTCATAATCAAGTCCGGCGCGCGACAGGGCATGGGCTGCAAGGTTGATTCCGCAAAACGAGTTGAGCCGCAGGCGACCGCCGCTTCTGGGTTCTGGAAACGACCAGAGCAGAAGAGGTACCTCCGTCTGCCTGACAATTTCCATGGTCATGGCCGCATCGGTAAAAGTGACCTGGAGCTGGACAATGATATCCACTGATTGTGTTTTGAGTGACTCGAGGGCCGGTACCACCTGATCGGCATCAAAAAGAATAGTCTGCTCGCCGCGCACATCTGCATCGAGGGAACGCAATGACTGCCAGGCTGAGGCAAGGATTTGCTCGGCATAGGGAACATCAAAGGTGTTGCGTCCGACAGCAAGCACGCCTATACGGGGGATGACAGCTTCCATGGGGAATAACTCCTACGGAAAAGCTTTGATGAAACCGGTCATGGGGTCAGTATGTAAACTAAATTACATAAATACCTTCGTGTGTCAATAAATATTCATTTTTTGCTTGATTTTTCTCTCAACATGAAATTTTATCTACAATAATTAATCAATTTCTGCTGTTCCGGACCTATTAATCCAACCCGGCAACCTTTTTTCTCTAAGTTTTCAGGGAGGAGCCCCTATGAATCCTTGCACGCTGAATCAACTTGGTGTGACCCGTGAGACCCCGTGGGCCGTCGGTCATTTCAATATCCACAATCAGGAATTTATAAGGGCCGTGGTCAGCGCTGCTGAACAAGAGCGATCGCCCGCCATTCTTGCGGTTGGCATGATGTCGGTGAAGTACATGGGGCTCGAGCCGCTGATCTCCGCCTGCCAGTCGATCAGCCAGGAGACCTCGGTACCGATCGCCGTGCATCTCGATCACGCCAGGGACCTCGACATCGTCAGGGAGGCACTGGAGCTCGGCATAAATTCGGTGATGTTCGACGGCTCCTCACTCGATTTTGAGGAAAATGTAGAAAAAACGACAAATGTAGTACAAATGGCTCACGATTGCGGTGCCACCGCCGAGGGAGAGATTGGTATCGTTCCCCACGGCACCCAATCAGTGAGTCAGGCCCAGATGACCGACCCAACGCTGGCGGTTGAGTTTGCCGAACGCACCGGCGTCGATTTTCTTGCGGTCAGCCTGGGCAGTGTCCACGGTATGAAATCTGCCGCCACCTCACTGGACCAGGATCTTTTGCAACAACTCCATGAGCAGATCCCGGTTCCCCTGGTGCTGCACGGGGCCTCCGGCGTGATTGACGAGCAGATTGCCCAGGCCATTGAACGCGGTATCCGCAAGATAAATGTTAACACCGGGCTGAAAGTCGTGTTGAAATCTTTCCTTTCCACCCGTTTTGCTGAAGATTCGGAAAGCGATCTTTTGGAGGATCTTGACCAGGCGATGACAGCGGTCGCAGAATCGGTGGCCCGCAGGATGCGGCTTTTCGGCTCGAGTAATCGCGCCTAAGGACGTGAAGTAGATAAATAACCATCCACGGCGGCGCGCCTGGGCGCTCCCAGGCTGCCGCCGAAAGACATCCAGAAATAGAACTCGGTCAGCGCCTCCG
>CBFCWR010000213.1:0-5808 GCA_965601575.1 uncultured Desulfofustis sp.
AAGCTCGATGCGGAAATCATCGGCGTCAGCGATGACGATATGGACACTTTAGAGGAATTCATCAAGGAAAACGGCATTGAATTTCCCCTGGTCTCAGACTCTGAGAAAGAGTTCAGAAAAAACTATGGCAGAGGTCGTCTCACCTATCTGATCGACAAGGACGGTGTCATCCAGTTCATTCAGAAGGGTGTGCCCAGCAACGCTGATTTTCTCGAGCAACTTAACTCGCTGCAGTAGGGGACAGACGAATAGAAGATAAGGGGACAGACCACGGTTTTTAAAAAAAACCGTGGTCTGTCCCCTATTTTTTTTTACCGACCAGTCTGCAGCGAAGAACGGCCGCCATCTGCGGATACTATCTGGCCACTGATCCAGCCGGCCTCCGGCGACAACAGGAAGACGGCCAGGCGTGCTATATCCTCCGGCAGGCCGAGCCGTTTGAGGGGATGCTGGGCAGCCAGCGCGTGGGCTGCTTCTTCGTTGCTCAACAGCTGTTCGGCAAGCGGAGTTCTGGTCAGCGACGGGGCGATGGCGTTGACCCGGATTCGAGGGGCAAGCTCTGCGGCCAGAGCCAGGGTTAAACCCGATACCGCGCCTTTGGCCATGCTCACCGAGACGTGCATGGGAAATCCCTGGAGGGCGGCCACACTGGAAAAAAGAACGATGGATCCTCCCTCTCCGCCTTTTTTCATTGGAGTCAGGGCCGCCTTCACCGCCAGCGCCGCGGCCATGGCATTGAGCTGAAAATCCCTGGTGAAGTCATCGGCGCCCAGGCGTCGCAGGCTGCCGAGATTTATCGACCCCACTGCATAGACCAACCCGTTCAGCTCCGGACCAACTTCTTCCATAACCCGGTCGAACACACCTTCACTGGTAACGTCGCCGCTGATGAAGCGGACCCTGTCCATGGATACCAGGTCGTTTGCTTTACCTGCATTTCTGCCCACCAGAAAGACTTCGTCTCCCTGTCCCTGGAGCAGGCGACCTATCTCTGAGCCGATACCGCCGGTGCCCCCATAAATGAGAATTTTACGTGACATTATTTCTCGTTTCCTCCTTTAAAAATATTGTTACTGAATACAGACGCTCATAACCTGTCTTCATCCAGGTCTTCACACAATGATCAATCTTGGGTTGCTTTTGTTGAGGTCGCTCATTCGCCTTACGTTCGACGCTTGTTCATGGCCCGCTCCTCGGCGGGTATTCTTATCAGCAGAAGCAGTGCGCCATTGGCAATCGAAAACGACAGGGCTGTATACCAGGCCCCCACCAGGGCTGGGATAGCTGCAATCTCGAGGACGACCGCCAGATAGTTTGGGTGCCGCAGATAGCGATAAGGTCCGGATTGAACCATGGTCATCCGGTCAAAAATAACGATGCGCGTATTCCAACAGCGCCCCAGTGCGGTGATTGCCCAATAGCGAAGGACCTGAGCCGCCACGATCAAGATCAGGCAGATCGGCCACCAGTTCGGGACCGAAGGCTGTCGAATCAACCATTCAAGGGCCATGCAGACCAGCCAGAGCGAATGCAGCACGACAAAGAGCCAATAGTGGTCAGCTCCAAATTCTTTGCCGCCGTTTTGCATGGCCCAGCGGTAGTTTCTGTTGGCCAGAACCAGTTCGCTCAAGCGCTGCGCAATTACAATTGTTAAAACGAATGCGAGTAGAATCATGGATTGTGGAGCAGAAGCTGATCTGAACTGAACCCTGGGCCGAGCGCCGACATCAGTCCGTAACCAGGTTGCAGCTCGTGGTTCTCCACCATCTTCTCGAGCACGAAAAGGATCGAGGCAGAAGACATATTGCCGTGGAGACGGAGAATCTCATGGGAGGCGGCCAACGTGCGCTGGTCCCCACCGATTACTTCTGCAAAGGCTTCCAGCACCTTGGCACCGCCGGGATGGGTAATAAATGAAGCAATCTCTTCCTTGGAAATGGACCAGGACGCGCAGGCTTCTTCGAGCACCCCGGGCAGGTGCGTTCTGACGAAGTGGGGAATATCACGGGAGAAGCGCACTTTCATGCCAGTGTCGATAAAATCCCAGCCCATGATGTCATAGGTATCTGGAAATAAACGGTGATAGGAACCCACGACCTCAGGTCCGATCTCGGCCCGGCCCACCACTACCGCAGCCGCACCGTCGCCGAAAATAGAAGTGCCCACCAGATTCGATTTTGACAGATCGTTGCGTTGAAAGGTGGCGCTGCAGATTTCAACCGCCACGAACAGCACTGGTGCACCGTCTTTGATAGTGCTCAGTTCGGCCGCCCTGGCCAACCCTGCTACCCCGCCGGCACAGCCAAGGCCGAACAGCGGCATACGGGTGACGTCCATCGGCATCCCCAGCTCCTGGGCCAGATAAGCCTCGAGACTGGGCGTCATCATGCCGGTGGTGCTGGCCACGACGATACCCCCAAACGCTTCCGCCTTTACTGACGCCCTGGCAATCGCCTGCCGAGCTGCGTCCAGGGACAGTTTGGTGGCCGTCTCGATGAACAGATCGTTGGTCTCGCCAAATCCTCGATCTTGACGATACCACTCGGGTTCCCGGGCAATGTAGCGCTGTTCTATGTGCAGATGATCGAACACCTTCAGCAGCCGCTCGAGGTTCTCCACGCGTTCGCTGAACAGATTTTCGACTACCTTGCGCACGTAAGCCTGATCGCAGACATGCTCGGGTACGGCTGTGCCAACGCCCTGAATCCGTATGCCGGTCATCTATGTATCTCCAAACCGGGGGTTCCACCCCTTCGTGACTTCACACATAGGGTCAAGGTAAACACCGCTGCCCCATTAATAAAGTTTCACACCTTGCATACATAGCTGTTTGAGCCAGGTGCGGCGGCCTGAAAAACCTACCGGTTGACTTGCCGTCAGCGATGGAGGATCTATCGTTGACCTATGAAGAATAATATTTCATATCGAGACCGGGTCGCCGGCGCCCTCTATGGCCTGTTTATTGCCGATGCCCTGGCGATGCCGGTTCACTGGTATTACGATACCGACGCCCTGAGTCGTGATTACGGCCAGGTCAACGATTTTCTGGCCCCCAAGAATCCACACCCTGATTCGATCCTCTGGCGATCGTCCTACACGCCGACTAGCCCGAAAGGCGACATCCTGCACGACCAGGCCCGATATTGGGGAGAAAAGGGCATCCACTATCACCAGTTCCTCAAGGCCGGCGAAAACACCTTGAACGGGCAGCTCGCGGCTGAGCTTCTGGAATTTGTCTGCGGTCGCAAAAACTACGAAGCGGGAGCCTGGCTGGCTCATTTCATCGACTTCCTGACCACCCCCGGCAACCACCGTGACACCTATGCGGAGGAGTATCTCAGGCATTTCTTCGCCAACTACGGCCGCGGTATCGACCCGGAACAGTGCGGCAGAAAAGACGAACACCACATCGGCGGTTTTACCCTGATGCTGCCGCTGACCATCTACTTCTCGGATTCACCAGAATACGCAAATAAAATCAGCCGAGCACACCTGGCCTTAACCCACGGCGGCCCGCTCATGAGTGCAGGCGCCTCCCTGGCGACCGATCTTCTCATCAAACTCCTGCACGGCACACCTATGATCGAGGCCCTCGAAGAAGTTCTGCTGTCTAGCGGGTCCGAGCCAGCAGGCCGGTCCTTGCTCGATCTGCTCGACTACCCGGACCATATCGTCGTCGGCCGACATTTTTCTTCGGCCTGCTATATGGACCAGGCCCTGCCCGCTACCCTCTTCCTGGCTGCCAAGTATCACGATCAGCCTGAACAGGGGCTGATTGCCAATACCATGTGCGGCGGCGACAATTGCGGACGCGGCAGCCTGCTTGGCGCTCTGCTTGGTGCTGCCCGTGGCGTTGAAGCATGGCCTCTGCACTGGCGCACCGGGCTGCTCCGTCAGCCTGCCCTGCCATCCTGAAACAGTAGAGGCAACTTCCGGTGCTCGGTGCGTGCCGGCAATGCAACCTTTTTCGCACCACCGTTGTGCGCGCTTTGGAATTTTGATGTCCTGCGCAGCAAAGCAGGTTATGGAAATTCAGGAAGCGTCGCTCGACTCACGGCGAATCAGGGACGAGCAGGGACACATTGTGCTCGTCAATCAGATCGCAGGCCGGGGCCGGAGGTCTGCGATCGGTCACCAGGTAGGAGACATCGCGCAGATGCCCGACCTGGGCGGTGGCGCTCTTTTCAAATTTGGTGCTGTCGGTAACCAGAATCACCTCGCGGGAATTCTTCATCATCTTGGCCATCAGCATCGCTTCTTCATAGTCGTAGTCCAGCAGCAACCCTTCTGCTGAAATTGCGCCGATGCCCATGAGCAGAAAATCGGTCTGGAAGTTGGCGATAAATTCCATCGTCGCCGGCCCGATGATACAGCCGTTGTGATTCCTGACCCGACCACACGGCATCAGCAGCTCGATGTCTTTTTTGCTGTAGAGATGAATCGCCGCATGAATGTTGTTGGTGATGATGCAGAGCGTGGGGATCAGGGAGAGGTGCTTGGCGACGATCTCCATGGTCGACCCGCCGGTCATGAACACCGACTGGCTTGAGCGAATGAGGGTGGCCGCAGCACTGGCGATAAGCTCCTTTTCTTCAAGCATCGATATCCGCCGGGCATCGTAGCTGACATTGACCAGTGATGAAACCGACCCGGCCCCGCCGTGCAGACGGGTTACCAGATTTTCGTCGCTCAGGGCCAGGATGTCACGGCGGATCGTCTGGGTGGACACCCGGTATTTATCGGCAAGGGATTCGATGCTCGCATACCCCTGGGCATTGACCAGATTGGCTATTTCCTCACGTCTGCCGACAACCTTTGCGCTGGTATCTTTTTTCATCACTCCCCGTGTGAAATGGGTGTGGCCGCACGGTTATATATCCCCGATGCTTCACCAATCGACCGGATCCACCACCTTCTCCCCTCTACCCTCCTGTCTATAAGTCGGCAATTTCAACCGCCCGGTGCTCCCTGATGGACTGCTCTGCAGCCAGCCCGATCAGCACCGCCTGCATGCCATCGTTCACGGTAACCTCCACCGAACCGTTGCCGCGGACCACCTCATAAAATTTCTGATGCTGATAAAAAGTCGAGCCCTGATGATCTCCGGCAAGCTGCAGGCTGGTATCCACGCTGACCGTTTCTCTGATCGGACCTTTGGGGCTGCGCGGGCTGAAGACAATTTCCGAATCCCGATGGCTGCCGGTGAATCCGGTGGAGTGTCCAAGATCATCGAGATCGTCGACCGCCCACAACCGGTCAGGTCCGGGTACCAGGCACTCCAGTTTGCCTTTTTCCCCAAGGACGGATATTTCCTCCTGAAAATAAGAGCCGTCACAGAACATGCAGAGGCTCAAACATGCCCTTATTCCCGAAGCAAAATCGACAATTACAAAGGCATTGTCGATCATATCGGGGGTTTTGCCGGCGTAGCTTTCATCGAGAAAGTTCACATCCGGTGCCCCTGATCCATAGACTCTGACCGCCTGATCCTTGGCAATGAGCCGCATCAGATCAAAAAAATGGCAGCATTTTTCCACCAGCGTGCCGCCGGTGTTGATATTGAATCTGTTCCAGTCGCCTACTTTTTTCAGAAACGGAAACCGATGTTCCTGCACGCCGATCATTTTGGGTGCGCCGACCAGACCATCCTTCACTCTGCTCAGCAGCTCAGCCACCGGCGGCATGTAACGGTACTCCATGGCAACCCAGATCGGGGCCCGGTAGCCATCGGCCAGTTCGGCAATGGTTCTGCAATCGTCCACCGTCGTGCAAAGCGGCTTTTCAACCAGAACAGCACGGGAATCGTTG
>CBFCWR010000214.1:0-5731 GCA_965601575.1 uncultured Desulfofustis sp.
ACAGCGCACGATTTTACCTTGGAGATCACATCGGTAAAAACAGCAATAGACCTCCTTTTTCCTGGCATCCATAACCACGCAAATGAGCCGCTCAGAGCGCACCTCCATGGCAATGGCATCGAGCGAGCTTATACCTATCATCGGTAATCCCTTGCCGTGAGCAAATCCCTTGGCAATGGCCATCCCAATGCGCAGTCCGGTGAAACTCCCCGGACCGGTCCCCACAGCCAAGGCGGAAAGATCATCAATGTCCATCTCGGTAGTCTGCAGCAGCCAGTCGATGGCCCCCAGCAATCGTCTTGAATGGGTGACACCGGAATCGAAACCGAGAGAACCCACCACCTTACCTTCGGGCAAATTCCCTCTGGTGAGAGCTATCGAGCAATTGCTGGTTGCCGTATCAAAGGCAAGTATGGCCGGTGCAGAATTCATTGGCTGAAGATTCTGACAATATCGTTGTAAAAGACAAAGAGCATCAAGGTTCCCAGCAGGGCAATGCCAATCTGCTGGGCCATGATCTGGGCCCGTTCGTTGAGCGGTTTGCGCCTGATACCCTCGATGGTCAGAAAGACCAGATGCCCGCCATCGAGTACTGGAATGGGCAACAGGTTGAGAATGCCCAGGTTGACACTCAACAGTCCCATGAAATGAGCCAGATTGAGCCAGCCGGCCCGGGCCTGTTCGCCGGCCAGTTGAGCGATCAGGATAGGTCCGCCAAGTTCTGAGGCGGGGACTACGTTCTGGATGATCTTGACCACCCCCATAAAAGTCAGATATATGAACATCCAGGTCTGCCATATCCCAGCCTTCAAGGCCTCGAAGACCCCTGCCCTCCGGTAGTCGATCTGCTCCTTTTTGACGATGCCGATCATGAACCGCTTCTCGACCTCCTCACCAAATATATTGGTAACGCTGTCGAGCCTCGGGGTGACCGGGATGACCAGCTGTTCCTCACCTCTCATTACGGTGAATTCCAGCTGCCGTCCTTCACTCTCGGAAACCGTGGTGAGCACCTCCATCCAGCTGACTATATCACGACCGTCAATGCCGATTATGGTATCGCCCACCTCTACCCCGGCGGTGGCCGCCGGCGACTCTTCGCTTACCTGGCCAATTTCGGTTGTATCCCTGTTCTCGGGGATGCCCATCACTAGAAAAATGACAAAGAACAGGATCACGGAAAAGAGAAGATTGAAGACGGGGCCGGCGAGAACGATGAAAAATCGATTCCAGACCGGTCTGGCAGCAAAAGAGCGCTCCCCATTCTCCTCGGCCGCTTCCTCCGGGTTTTCACCGAGCATTTTGACATAACCGCCGAGGGGGAATGCCGAGATCAGATATTCGGTTTCACCCACCGTTCTGCTGATGAGTTTCGGGCCGAAGCCGAGAGAGAATTTGAGAACTTTGACATTGAACAATTTGGCGACCAGAAAGTGGCCGAGTTCATGCACAAAGATAAGAACGCCAAGAACGACTATAAATGAAACTAATGTATTCATAACAGGGGTAAGTCAGGAGACTGTCTGATTTTTTTCTAAGGTATGAGAGATTCGGCTATTTTCCTTGCCTCTTCGTCTATGTCAATGAGCCCATCCAGGTCGAGGTCGACGCCGCTATCAAGGCGGTTCATGGTCTGCTCGACGATCGAAGATATCTGAGGAAAAGCTATTCTCATGTCAAGAAAAGCTGCCACGGCGACTTCATTTGCCGCATTTAGTACGGCACTGCAAACCCCTCCGCGCTCGAGCGCTTCAAAGGCGAGTCGCAGGGCCGGAAAACGAGTATAGTCCGGCTCGTAAAACTCAAGATCACTGCACTGCCACAGATTCAGAGGCTTCAATCCCAGATCGATACGCTCCGGATAGGACAGCGCGTAGGCGATGGGAATTTTCATGTCCGGAATGCCCAACTGGGCCAGTACCGAACCATCCTGATATTCGACCAGGGAGTGAACGATGGACTGCGGGTGGACGACAACGCTGATGGCGTGCGGCGCCATATCGAATAGCCAATGGGCCTCGATGACCTCGAGTCCTTTATTCATCATGGTGGCCGAGTCGATACTGATTTTCTTGCCCATGGACCAGTTCGGGTGGGCCAGTGCTTCGTCGCAGGTTACCTTGAGAAGGTCATCAAGCGGCGTATGCAGGAACGGTCCGCCTGAAGCGGTGAGGATAAGCTGGGACACGTCTTCACGCCGCCCCGCTTCAAGAGCCTGAAAAATCGCGCTGTGTTCGGAATCGATGGGCAGCAATCTCACCTTGTTCTCGCGCACTTTCTGCATCACCAACTGGCCAGCCACAACCAGTGTTTCCTTATTGGCCAGTCCGATGTCCTTCCCTGCTTCGATGGCGCCGATGGTGGGAAGCAGACCGGCCGCACCGACCACTGCACAAATGGTCATGCTCACTTCATCCAGAGAGGCCACTTCGACATTGCCGTCTACACCCCAGACAATCCGCTCTTTGAATTCACCCGGCAGAAGAGCTGCCAGCTCTTCTGCATGTGCCTCGTCAATCACCGAGATACGTCTGGGCCTGAACTCAAGTACCTGGTCGCTCAGCAGTTTGACGTTGCGGCCGGCGGCCAGTCCCAGTATCTGAAATCGATCGGGAAACTGACGGACGATATTGAGCACATTTATGCCGATGGAACCGGTGGAACCGAGCAGGGCAAGATTCTTCATCAAAAACCTGAATAGATAAGCATGTAGTAGAGCACCGGGGCTGCCATCAGCAGGGAATCGACCCGGTCAAGCACGCCGCCGTGACCGCCCAGCAGCGTTCCTGAATCTTTGACCTGATACCCCCTCTTGATGACCGATTCCACCAGATCACCCATCATCCCGGCAACCGACAGCACCACAGCCAGCACGGCTACAAGCCACCAGGGTGCGGCCACCGGGAAGATGAGAGCAAGTACTATACCCGCCACTAATCCACCGGCGATGCCGCCCATACCGCCCTCCACAGTCTTGTTGGGGCTGATGTTGGGACAGAGTTTTCGCTTTCCCAACCGGGAACCGGTATAGAAGGCTCCGGTATCGGATCCGGCCGTGATCGCCGTCAGGATAATCAACCAGGATGCACCATCAGCAAGTCCCCTCAGAAGAATCAAATGGGAGGCAAAGAAACCGATGCAGATAAGTCCCAGCGCTCCTTTTGCAAGCACCATGAGCGGTGCGTCGAATCGCTGATAGTGGAAAAACACATACAGAGCCAGACCAATAAAACCGAAAAGAAGGCCGGCCGGCACTACTGCTGAGGATTGTCGGCAGAAGAGTGCGGTAAATAGTGGTAAAATGATGAGTAAAGGCAGCAGGACCCGGTCCGATTCATACAGATAATCGGCAAATGCCATCCGGCAATACTCGCGGCTGCCAAGAAACCCGATCACCACCATGACGCCCCAAAAGAGCTGAAATGATCCCAGCATGAGCAGTAGGAGCCAGCCCAGTGCCAGCAGTATGCCGGGAATGGTGCGATTCATGACTTGGTTTCGGTGACCTGCTCCCCGGTTTTACCGAACCTGCGTTCTCTTTTCTGATAGTCACGCAAGGCTTCCACATAGGCCTGTTTCCTGAAATCCGGCCACATGGTTTCGGTGAAATAGATCTCTGCATAGGAGGCCTGCCAAAGAAGAAAATTTGACAGACGCTTTTCCCCGCCGGTTCTAATCAGCAGGTCGGGATCCGGTTGTCCGGCGGTGTAAAGGTGTTGAGTCAGAAGCTGGTGATCGATCTGCTCCGGTTTCAAGTGCTCATCCAGACAACTTTGGGCAATATTTCTTGCAGCTCTGCAGATCTCGTCCCGGGCCCCGTAGCTCAAGGCCAGATTGAGCACCATTTTATCGTTGCCGGCGGTGCGGTTGATTGCCTCTTCAAGGGTCCGGCGCACGCCGTCGGGGAGCTTGGTGATCTGGCCGAGGCAATTGAGGCGGATTTCGTTTTTCTCCATCCTGCCGAGTTCTGAAACCAGATAAGACTTGAGGATGCTCATCAGGCCCGAAACTTCCTGCTCCGGACGATTCCAGTTTTCAGAAGAGAAGGCGTAGAGGGTAAGGTGGCCAATACCCAGTTCACGGGACATCTCAACGATTTCCCTGACTGAATCGGCACCCACCTTGTGACCATATATTCTCGGCTTTCTGCGACTTCTGGCCCAGCGGCCATTGCCGTCCATGACAATAGCGACATGGCGGGGAAGCAGATCGGGATCGAGGGGGGACGGATCACTCATTAATCGACCGCAAGGGTGGGATTAGATGGCCGTCCAGTTCCTAGACGTCCATCACCTCTTTTTCCTTCGACCCGCTGATCTCATCTACCTGAGCGATGTAATCATCAGTTTCGGACTGGGCTTCATCCTGGAGTTTGAACAGATCGTCTTCAGAGATTTCTTTATCTTTCTTCTGTTTTTTCAGTTGATCGATGGCTTCTCGACGAATATTTCTGATTGCCACCCGAAACTCTTCAGCGATCTTCTTGACCTGCTTGACCAGTTCCTTACGCCGCTCTTCGGTCAATTGGGGAATATTCAACCGGATGATCTTACCATCGTTGACGGGGGTCAGGCCGATATCTGACTTCAGAATTGCCTTTTCGATGGCTCCCAGCACCTGCGGATCCCAGGGCTGGATGGCGATGGTTCGACTTTCGGGGATGGTCAGGGTGCCGACCTGGTTGAGCGGCATACCACTGCCGTAGGCTTCAACCTGGATGCCGTCCAGCAAGGCAAGCGACGCCCGGCCCGTGCGGACCTTGGCCAGTTCGTTCTTGAATGCCTCGACGCTCTTTTCCATTTTCTCAGCCATTTCCAGAATCACATCGCTCATATCTTCACCCGTTTCGTTGAATTGAAAGTGGTTATTTATTCGGAGCTGATCAAGGTTCCCACATTTTCACCAAGGACCGCTTTGCTGACGTTTCCGGGCACGGTCATATTCATCACCAGGATAGGCTTTTTGTCTTCCTTGGCCAGGGCAATACCGGCGGCATCCATTACCCGAAGTCCCTGTTTGAGGACCGTATCGTAGGTGAGCCGATCAAACTTGACCGCATCTGAGTATTTTACTGGATCTTTATCGTAAACGCCATCTACCTTGGTAGCCTTAATGATCAGATCGGCATCGATTTCCAGTGCCCTGAGCACACCGGCCGAATCGGTGGTAAAATAAGGATTCCCCGTTCCAGCGGCAAAAATAACCGTTCTGCCTTTTTCCAGGTGCCTCGTCGCCCGTCGCCTTATGTAAGGCTCGCAGACCGACTGCATCGGTATGGCCGACTGCACCCTGGTGTCGACACCGCACCGTTCCAGTGCGTCCTGCATGGCCAGGCTGTTCATTACCGTAGCCAGCATGCCCATGTTGTCGGCGGTGGACCGATCCATGCCCTTGCTGGCCCCAGCCACGCCTCTGAAGATATTGCCGGCCCCGATAACCAGCCCGGTTTCTACTCCTAAGGCAACGACGGCCTTGATCTCCGAGGCGACAAAGTCGATAACGGTGGTGCTGATGCCAAACGAGTTCTCGCCCATCAGGGCTTCGCCGCTCAGTTTCAAAAGTATACGCCGATATTTGACCTGCATTGCAGCACCCCCGATTTTTGATGGACGGTTCCGTGCTCAAAGCCGGAGCCGATTTCTGCTTATTCCACGCCGATCTGGAAACGGGCAAATCTTTTTACGGAAATATTCTCGCCCATTTTACCCACACAGTCGGTTAGAAGATCCTG
>CBFCWR010000215.1:0-5731 GCA_965601575.1 uncultured Desulfofustis sp.
TTAATATTTGTTATATGAACAAGGTTCAGCGGGATATCGATAGTCTCGCTCATTATATCGAGCAGTTCATCCTTGACAGCCGATGGGGCTAATGGGAGGAAATGGATATGATCAAAAGTCCCTTTTACCTCTAATGGGATGGTGTCCAGTGTTTCCAGGATTCCGCCAATTAAGGGAACATGCTCCAATATGGTGCTTGATGTTTTGAGAGGTGCGACTAGAATGGTGAAATCTAATCGCTTCTCAAGAATATCAATTTCCCCGGAACCGCCAAGCTTGAACTCTTCGCCATCCAGAATGAATCTGTCGTAACGCAGAATCCCGTTCTGAAGCTTCACCAGGGCCTCGAACCGGTCAAACCCCACGCCTTTTTCCATCATGTTTTCCGCACTTACCTGGCCGGTCAGAACCTGAACAGCATTGAGGAACTTCAGGAGATTGAGCATAATAATGTCCCGGTAGACGCGTCCATCTGCGAGACGTATCTCCGCCTGACCAGTAGTTGATTTGACCAACTCCCTAACTGCCCCATGGCCCTTGAAAGAACCCTTGAAATCAAGTGTTCCATCCGCCTTGAACTGCTTGTCGAAAAGGCATTCCAGGGTAGTGCCCAATTTCTGCGACTGCACCGTGGGCTGCACCTGGTAGCTGATCTGCCACCCGTCCATAGTTGCCGTTCCCTTTACAGGCAGGCCGCATAGAACCGCATTCTTCAGAGTCAGATCGGCCGTGGGCCCGGCAAAGTCCAGGTCCGCGGCAATCGATTCAAGGGAATAGCCGTGCAGGATGAAGGTGTCTGCTTTCAGGCGTACTTGTCCCTCCAGATGAGAAAAGGCGGGTGCGGCGGCTGTCCGGCTTTTCTGCTCCCGATCCTCGCCGCCCAGGTGTCTGGACATCGAATCCGCGTCGATCGTCTCTGCTTCAACATCGAGATCGAACTTCGGCAAAGCACCGGTCCTGGGCCAGACCGACCCGGCCACATGGGCGGCGGCGCCGTTCCATGACAGTTCCGCAGAACTAATGGCGATGCCTTCCGGTATGCCTTTCACTTTGATATCCTTGATCATCAGCGGCGGTTCCGGAACAGAGTGCAGGGATATCTGCGTGCCGCTCAGTTCGCCGAGAAATGTCAAATTTTCAGGAAGTTCCAAGTTGCCGGACAGCGTAGCCTTGCCGGCAAGCGAGCCGCTCTGCAGTCCCGGAAGGTGGAGTATTTTCTTGATGGTGGAATCGTCAAGTGTGCCTGCAAAAGAGACATCAAAGTGGGTGCCCGCTTTTCTGCCATTAAACGATGCCTTTGAGAGCTGATCCTCTACCGTGAGGGAATCGACGACTATAGTCTGCGGGGCAAAGCTCAGCTCGGTGAGCAGCTCGAGTTCGTCCTGCAGAGCGAGGGTTGCGGTAATCTTGCCTCCCCCGTGATTTGAATAAGTAAGGCGCGACTTGCCGAATGCCAGCGGCCGAAGTTTCACCCAGGGGGGCAGGCCGCCCGCTTCTTGTGTCCAGCCGATAACGCGAGGGCCCGCCATCCCCTCGAAACTGACGCTGATTTCTTTCGGATCGGTTTTCAGATAGCCGTTATAGGTTCCAGCTCCTTGCACAGAACCATCCAGCAAGTGGGCCTTAACCTCAGAAAATGACAGCATAGTGGGGTCGGCGGTAAATTTCATCGAAACGATACTCAACGGATCCGGCTGAGCAGGAAGGTTTCTGACGCTAAGGTCGCGGAGATCACCGGCAAGGTTAAAATGAACAAGGCTGAGGTTATCGAACGGACCGCGTATCTTGATCTCATTCAGGTGGAGAATACTCTCTCCCCCGCCGTAATAGTTGGTTACTCCGCTGATCGGCTCATACGATGCCAGCCAGGGCAGGATTTCCTCAATGACGATGCGCGACCTTCCCGAGGCAATCGCAAAAGTCTTGGCTTCCCGAAGATTGATGCTGCCGGAGAGCGCAGCAAAGGAAGAAGTTCCAAGAGCACCGGCCAGGTCGTTCACATGCAGCTGGTCATTATCATAGCTGAGAGAACCGCCATGTATGTGCAGAGGAAAAGGCAGTCCAGGGTGACGACCGCTGAAATTCAACTTGTCGGTGGCGACTGCAACGTTCAGCCGCTCGAGATCACCGGAGAGCGACAGATTTCCCGTTACCATGCCTTTGATATCATCGATGCGCGCCAGTTCCCCAGAGAAGGTGTGGTCGGTGATAAACTTGTTCAGAATTATTACCGCATCGGCTGCCTGAACGTCGGTTTGGATGTCCACTTCCAGGGGGAGCGAAGTTTTAGTGAGATCAATGTAAAATTTTCCCTGATGCATCCTCGAATGCTGCCATTGAGCCGCCACATCATGTCCAGCCAGAATGCCCGTGGTTATGTCTATCTTGCCGGAAACATCTGTCAGTTCCACATCGGCGCCGGGTATGAATACTGTTCCTCCGGCAAGGCTGCCGTCCAGAACAAGATTATCGAGACCAGCCAGATCCCGGGGAGCATCAGCCTGGCTGGAAATGGTGAGCGCTGGGACCGAACCGTCACGCAAAATGTTGAACACAGTTTTTACCACTGGGGTCGTTCCCGCCATCGCCAATAACACTTCCCGGGTTGAGGACACATCGATGTCCCGGCCCTCAAGCTCGAATCGTATTCTGGGATCACCATGGATCAGTCCAGCGCTGCCGTGTGCGTGCATCGCCGGATAACCGAGCTGAAAGTCAGATATGGCGATATGAATCGCCGGTGTCTTTAGTTCAGCCGTACCCGCTAGTTTTAGTGCCTGCAGATCAACCGTTTGCCCCAACTTAGCAAGTCGGATTCGGGGCGCGGTGCAGCTGAAATCAAGAACGTTCCTTCCATCCCCGTCAAAGGTGAGTGAGAGATCAATCCCAGCCGTTCCATCCTCAACCTTAATTGCAGAGTTGGCAGGGATAAGTGTGCTGGCGGTGCTTAGATTCAAACGCTCGACATTTACGTGAGCATTGCCAGCAAACGATTGGCGGTTGAGCTTGGCGTTGAAGGAAATCTTTTCGGTCAGCGCCGATGTGGCTGTTGACTCAATTGTGATCGAGTCGGCCACATTGTGCAGGGTACCATTAAATTTTTCAAAGGTGACTGCTGCGCTATGATTATGGATAAGTGTGATACGGCCCTGTGAAATCGTGCCATGGTCTATGAGCGGCAGCCGGTACAGCATTTTCAACAGCGAGCGGGCGATTGTGCTGCTGTCAAAGTTCTGGTGAGCTGTTGCCTTGCCAGCAGCTGATCCGGAGATCCAGACCGTCACGTCCGGCTGGGTGACCACTATCCTTTGTACGGTGATATGTCCGGTCAACGAGGAGATGATGTCCGGATACAGTTCAACAGATTGCAGAGATGCTGAAAATTGATCTTCAATGCGTAGTTGGGGCTTGACAAGTACCGCGTGGGGAAACGGGAAAATCGCGATATCGAGACGCTCGAAGGTGAAATCACCTTCGAGCAGTGAAGAAATTTCCCGACCCACTCTGTCGCCCAGGGTACTATTGTCGAGCAGCTGCGGAATGAGAAAGGTTGCTGCGACCAATAAAATCAGGGCGGTGCCCGCAAGCGCCGTGAGAGCAATGGTTATGGATCTAAATCGTTTCACCAGGCAGGGCTGTTTGTTTCAATAAAATGCGGACTGTTCATTTTGAGGGCGCGATACTCATGTATGACCACTTTCGCTTTCAAGATTACAACAGATGATGATGTTTCAGGTCTTTGATCAGCAGATCGCCCAGTTTTTCATCATCGGCCCGCAGGTATCGATCAAGGTTGACGCTTTTGGATGTCGAGGACCAGATTGGTTTATCGGACTGGTAATTAAACAGGGTAGCAGTAATGTAGTCCTCGGTTTTCGTCTTGGTGTAGCCCTGCTCCAACGTGACACCCACCATATAGGAATGATATCCTTCAATCCCGTCTCCGTAAGTGCCGCCGCCGAGGATGAGTCCATGGGGATCGGCTTTGTAGACCTGTTTCTTTTCATCACTTAAATGGGTGAGCAAGACAAACGATGCCCCGGACTGGCGCATTGCCTGATGCAGCCATTTTTGGCTGTGTCTCTCTTCTTCCTGGCCATATGGATAACTGGGTACAGCGTCGGCTCCTGACTTGACCAGACTTTCCACCAGGCTATCCTCAAAGATCTTATGAGTTGTCGGATCGCTGAATATTCCAACCACAAGAATCTTTCCCGATATCGGTCCCTCGAATGATCTGTCAACCCAGGTTGAGGTCAGAGTGTTTTGGGCGCATGCCTGCAGGCTAAGGCTGACAAACAGCAGAAAAAACAAATAATTATTTGCGGTTCGTCTATCACATCTGTACATGGGCGCTCTCCTTGCTGAAGCAAAGGTGTTCTTTGTCCATCTAAACATTTTTTACGGTATACTGCCAGATGAGCTGAAGACATAAAGGATTTCGATCCGCTCAAAGCGGTCGCTCAGCTTTTTCTTCAATAACGATATCGGATTTGAATTCTGGCAAGAACTCTTCAATGATAGTCTGGTCATAGTCATTCCAGATATGAATCACCTCATGAAAATTCTCTGAAATATAAGGTTCCAGACTACTGAAAAATGAATCTCTGGAGACAACCGCCTTTCGTGTCGCCTTTTTACAGATGGTATGAAAACACGATTCCTCGTGACCTCCGTGCAACGTACTGAGATTGAAATGAAACGGAACTTTTTTCGTATACCTGGGAAATCTTTCGAGCTTCATATATGTTTCATTAAAACTATCGTAGTCCAGAAGCATCTGGATCAATCCACCAAAGCTGCCTACAGGCATTGAGAGTAACGGCTTTAACTTGATCTGTGGTGTCTCTGTTTTTCTCATCTCGACACAGAACTGCAGGGGCTGTGGCTGCAGGATGCGGCGCTGCAGCGATCTCCAAAGTAATCCTTTTTATGGATATGCCGAATCAGGGGGCCATTTTAACCCGTGCTGCACACACGCCCGACCTCTTCACTCACCGATACTTCTGGGAGCTCAAATTGAGCGAAACCGTTAATTTTCGTACTCTGGGTTGAGACGGTTTCGCCGTCATAAAACATCGTCACATCATTATGGCCGCTTACTCGGCTGGTACGGAGCAATAAATGCTGCCGAGCCGCCGCTCCATTATTTACCTTCCCCGCGTTATTCTACTCGGCAAAATTCCATCGGGAACATATTCGCTCAATGGGCCTGACATCTGGACCAGAGTGAACTCTTCCTCCGTCTTACCAGGATAGACTGAATAACAGCGCTCTTCTTCCGTCCACACGCCAAAATACTGGCAAAGCAATCCATCCTCCGAGGCTTCCCACTTGCCTCTATCAATTGATTCAGAACGTATCCACCAGTCCTCAACTTCGATCTTTCCGTCTTTGGTGTAATAACCCCGGTATTCACCCATGCCGCTTGAGCTGAACATAGTTGCGTCTGAAAAAAGTTTTCTGATCTCGGGACTGGCGAGGGGATTGATCCCCTGAGTCTTCATCTTGTCTTGAAATTTCTGTTGACTGGTAACACAGCCGCTGAGCAGAAGAGAAAAGATGAAACAAACGATCATTAATTGTGATGGACTGCGAGTTTCTGATGTCATAATGCACCTCCATTATTTTATCTTGCGCTTATACATACCTGCCATAGTCATCTCACAAAAGCGTCCCGAGCATGGCGGCGGTATTGTTTCTCAGTCGGCGCGGCCAATTCCATTGCGCC
>CBFCWR010000216.1:0-5729 GCA_965601575.1 uncultured Desulfofustis sp.
GAGTTGTTCGAGATTATTCCCGCGGTGATCCTGGCAATTTCGGTTTTCTCATCTGCCATCAGGGTCTTTCTGGCGCCGTACCCGAGGTTCTCGACGGTATTTTTGATGACTGCTCCGCCCCGAACGCGCTGGACGAGCTCCAGATCGTACAGCTGGTTCAGATCACGGCGGATGGTCTGCGGGGTGACCTGCAGGTGTTCCGCGAGCTGATCCACCTGCACGGAACCCTGCTCACGGATATAATCCATGATCACACGCTGGCGTGTACTGATCTCGATTTCCATGCTCATGCGTCGCTGATGAGGGTAGTAATAAAACTCAGGGCCCACCTGATGGCAGACCCTGAGTCAGGTGCGGTTAGGTAATGCTGGCGGGAACTACTTCATCCAGCGTTTTACCAGCTCGTCGTAGTTGACCGTTTCTCCCTGGGGCTTTTCGTTATCCAGCTTGGCCTTCGGGGAGCCCGGCTTGTTAAGCCATTCGGCAGGGTCCATTTTATCGTTTAAGCGCGGACCACAGCCACCGTAGGTGTTGGCCTTTTCATCAGCAGCCTGCATGCGCGCCATGACCAGATCCATCTCCTCGGCGAGGCGGTCCATGGCCTGCTGCGGGGTGAAGGCGCCGGAGTTCACGTCACCGATCTGCTGCCACCAAATCTGGGCCAGCTTCGGGTAATCCGGCACGTTAATACCGGTCGGCGACCACATGACCCGGTCGGGCGAGCGGTAGAATTCAACCAGACCGCCAAGCTTCGGTGCACGCTCAGAGAAGCTGTCATGGTTGACTGAGCTCTCACGGATGAAGGTCAGGCCGACATGGCTCTTCTTGACGTCCACGGTTTTGGAAACGACAAACTGGGCATACAGCCAGGCAGCCTTGCGGCGATCAACCGGGGTCGACTTGAACAGGGTCCACGAGCCGGCATCCTGGTAGCCGAGTTTCTGGCCGTCTTCCCAATATGGTCCGTGCGGCGATGGAGCCATGCGCCAGAGCGGCATGCCGCTGTCATCAACGGTATTGTTGCCGTCCGATTTGGGCGCCACCATCGAAGCGGTGAATGCCGTATACCAGAAAATCTGCTGGGCTACGTTGCCCTGCGAAAGAGCCGGCAGGGACTGATAGAAGTCATAGCTGGCCGCCCCCGGGGGAGCATACTTGCGCAGCCACTCGTCCCATTTGCGGATGGCGTACACCGCCGCAGGGCCGTTGGCAGCACCACCGCGTTCTACCGAGGCACCAACAGGATTACAGGTGCCCTCTTCCATACGAATCCCCCACTCGTCCACGGGAACACCGTTTGGCAGTCCTTTGGAGCCAGCGCCCGCCATGGACAGCCAGGCATCGGTCATGCGCCAACCCAGATCAGGTGCACGTTTTCCATAATCCATGTGCCCGTATACTTTGACTCCGTCAATTTCCTTGACATCGTCGGTAAAAAATTCCGCGATATCCTCATAGGCCGACCAGTTCACCGGTACACCCAGTTCATAGCCGTATTTCGCTTTGAATTTTTCCTTGAGTTCGGGACGATCAAACCAGTCCTTCCTGAACCAGTACAGATTGGCAAATTGCTGATCGGGAAGCTGATACAGTTTTCCGTCAGGTCCTGTGGTAAAGGACTTACCGATGAAATCATCAACGTCGAGCATCGGATTGGTGACGTCCTTGCCTTCTCCCGCCATCCAGTCGGTCAGGTTGACCGCCAGCTGCAAACGTGAGTGGGTGCCAATCAAATCAGAATCGTTGATGTAGGCATCGTAGAGATTTCGCTTGGTCTGCATTTGAGTCTGCACCGCCTGAACAACCTCGCCCTCACCCAGCAACTGGTGATTGACTTTGATCCCGGTAATATCCTCAAATGCTTTGGTCAGGGTTTTTGACTCGTACTCGTGGGTGGGAATCGTTTCGGATAAAACGTTGATTTCCATTCCCTGGAAAGGCTTGGCGGCATTGATGAACCATTCCATTTCCTTCATCTGCTCTTCTTTAGAGAGTGTTGAAGGCTGGAACTCCTCGTCAATCCATTTCTTAGCCTCATCGGCGCCGGCGTAAACGTTGGACACACTAAACGCCGCTACAGCTGTGAACAATGCAATCTTTCGTAACATGAAGACGACCTCCCTTAGCTGTGGTTTGATGGAATTGTACTGACGTGTTTCTAGATGACCTCCCTTAGCTGTGTGTTAATGGATTCGTACTGACCTTAATCAAAAAAACACAATTCTTTTCGCAAGATCAACAATTTTTTTCGCTTATTGGCCAAAAAGCGAGCTTAAATTTCGTTAATTGCAACATGTCCGTTGCAATTCACACCCATAGTCCGCTATGTTTTTCTTGCGGTCAGTACCAGGTTCGAAGGAGCGGAACTACAACATCAGAAAATAATGCATTTCACCTGATAGGCCAGCGTGGTTACAAGCGAAATGCGGAAAAAGTTACTTTTTTTATCCATTGCCGTCCGTCTCTGATATTTTTTGAGCAGCGGTCTGGAGAATGGAGCGATGGTCGCCGCTACCTTTCTCAGCAAATACAAGTAATGAAAGATCATAACGCCAAGTCCATAAGCCGAGCGCCGCATGCCGCATAATAATTCATATAATTGTTGGGCATGGTTTCCCGTCCACTTGGAGAAAGTAATCGTCTGGAATGAAATTCGACCGCAGATGTTATTTATTTCAACTGGTACCTTCCACTATTGGAGAATCAGATTTGAGCTCTGCCAGTTGCGCTTGAAAAGGGCAGATCGAGATAGTAAAACTGAGTCATTCGAATCACACCTTAAGCCATTGCCAACATACGAACCGCAGGAGGTAACCATGCGCTACAGAACGATGCCGAAAAATGGAGATGAGCTTTCAGTGCTGGGCTTCGGCTGTATGCGCTTGCCGATGATGGAGGGTGGCAAAATCCATGTGGACAAGGCCATCGAACAAGTGCGCCAGGCCATCGACAACGGCGTCAATTACCTGGATACGGCCTGGCCCTACCACGGCGGTGCAAGCGAAACCATAGTCGGCACAATCCTGCAGGACGGCTATCGGGACAAGGTTAAAATAGCCACCAAGCTACCCACATGGCTGATCAGCAGTCGTGCGGATATGGACTCGTACCTCGACAAACAATTGGACAAACTGCAGACCGACCGGATCGACTACTATCTGCTCCATGCCTTGAATGGCCACACCTGGGATAAACTCGCTGATCTGGGAGTTACAGAATTTCTCGACACGGCGATCGCTGACGGTCGCATCGTCAATGCAGGATTCTCCTTTCACGGCGTGCTGGAAGATTTCAAACGGATCGTCGACGCCTATCCGTGGATATTTTGCCAGATACAGTACAACTATCTCGATCAGCACTACCAGGCCGGAACCGAGGGATTGAAATACGCTGCTGCCAGGGAACTGGGCATAATAGTGATGGAACCGCTGCGCGGGGGTAACCTCGGCCTGCCGGAACCTCCCCCGGCGATCGGTTCCCTTTGGGATCAGGCCGACACCAGACGAACCCCGGTCGAATGGGCGCTGCGCTGGATCTGGAATCATCCCGAAGTTACGGTGATCCTTTCCGGCATGAACGAAGACGACCATATTGCCGAAAATCTGCGCATCGCCGATCAGGGTGTGGCGAACTCACTGACTGAGCAGGAGCTCGTGCTGGTGGATAAGGCCGCCTCGACCTACAAGGAGTTGATGAAAGTTGACTGCACCGGCTGCGGATACTGTGTGCCATGTCCGGAAGGCGTAATGATTCCGGCTATTTTTGAAGTGTATAACAAGATGCATCTGTTCGGCAATAAAGAGGAGGCGAAATTCATCTATGCGGCCAGAATGTGCGGTGTCATATCGGGCGCCAAGCCTGGATTCGCTTCCGAGTGCGTACAGTGCGGCGAATGTCTGGAGAAATGTCCCCAGTCGATCCCCATTCCTGACATCCTCGCCCATGTGGTTGACGAGTTGGAGGGACCGGGCATGGACGACAGGATCGAGTTCGTCACACAGATGTTCAAGGCCGAGCAGCGCTGATCCCACGAAGGAAGTAACGACATAATTTTATAGAAGGACGGAGGGTTTCGTGAAACGTGATTTTCTGCACGTCACCGATTTCAGTACCGATGAAATTTTGGAGACGTTCGCCCTGGCGCGAGAAGTAAAAGAAAAATTCAGAAGAAGAGAGCACTACACGCCTTTCAAGGGCATGACCATGGCGATGATTTTCGCCAAACCCTCGGCCAGAACGAGGATCTCGTTCGAAACCGGTTTTTTCCGTCTGGGCGGGCATGCCATCTACCTGGGCCCGCAGGATATCTCGCTGGGCACCCGCGAGGCGGTCAAGGATATTGCCCGGGTCATCGCCCGCTACAACGACGTGATCATGGCCCGGGTCTTTGCCCACGATCATGTGCTGAAACTGGCCCATTACGCATCCGTTCCGGTGATCAACGGACTGACCGACTACAACCATCCCTGTCAGATCATGGCCGATACCTTTACGATCCTCGAGCATCGGGGACATCTCGATGATCTTAAAATCGTCTATGTCGGGGACGGCAACAATATTGTCCATTCCTGGCTTCGGCTGGCCCAGCGAATGCCTCTCCACTTCGTCTGCGCCTGCCCGGAAAACTATGAACCCGATGCCGAAACCGTTGCCCTCACGAGAGAGGCCGGCTATTCCGAAATAGAGATCAGCCATGAACCCATGAGCGCGGTCAAAGGAGCCGATATCGTCTACACCGATGTCTGGGCCTCGATGGGGCAGAAAGAAGAAGCCGACCAGCGGAAAATTGACTTTCAGGGATTCCAGGTCGATGACGCACTCATGGAGGCCACCGGCAAGGATAGCCTTTTCATGCATTGCCTACCAGTCGAGCGGGGCATCGAAACCACCGATTCCGTAGTCGAGTCGGATGCCTCGATTGTCTTTGACCAGGCCGAGAACAGAATGCATGCGCAAAATGCCATCTTGCTGAAACTCTTCAACAAATCGTAGACCAGACCCACTGATAATTACAAGGAGAGAGCCGATGTCACAATTCAATCTGCAGCATGTGGTCGAGTCGCAGCAATTCGACAGGAATCTGCTGGAACTGGTCTTTACTACCGCCGATATGATGAAAGCGGACCTGCAGGGTGAAAGGAAACTGGCCAAGTTTCTGGATGGCAAAATCATGGCATCACTCTTCTACGAGCCCTCCACCCGTACCCGCTTCTCTTTTGAAAGCGCCATGAGGCGCTTGGGAGGAGAAGTGATCACCACCGAGAATGCGAGGGAGTTTTCCAGTGCGTCCAAGGGGGAAAGCCTGGCCGACTCGACCCGGATCATCAACGGCTATGCCGATGTCATCGTCATGCGCCACAACGAGGCGGGCAGCGCCGTCCGCGCCGCCGAAATATCCCGCATCCCGATCATCAATGCAGGAGATGGTGCCGGTCAGCACCCCACCCAGGCCCTGCTCGACGTCTACACCATCGCGGACAGCTTTCCAGGAATGAATGACCTCAAGATTGCCCTGGTCGGCGACCTGCGCTACGGCAGAACGGTACGTTCCCTGAGCTATCTGTTGACCAAATATGACGACATGGAATTGATTTTCGTCGCTCCCCAGGTCTGCAAAATGGAGCAGGACATCAAGAAGTACCTGGATAAGTACCAGGTACCGTGGTACGAGGACGAAGATCTGGCTGCGGTGGTCAGCGAGGTGGATTGCATTTACATGACCCGGGTGC
>CBFCWR010000217.1:0-5540 GCA_965601575.1 uncultured Desulfofustis sp.
ATTTCGTCATGGGGGACAACCGCGACAACAGCTCGGACAGTCGCTTCTGGGGATTCGTCGAAACAAACGATGTGCTAGGGAAGGCGATGATAATCTACTGGTCCTGGGACATCGACAAGCCGCTGCTGTCCATCGATCGCTTTTCCTCAATACGCTGGGACCGTTTGGCGGATATCATACGTTGATTTCATCGTGATAAATGGTGCTGGTGCTCTGGCCAACAGACTTTTCTGAAATCACCCATCGAGATTGACAGGCAGGGGGGTTGTCACTTCAATCGAGTGTGGGGTGATCTCGGCCTGGTAGGCGAGAATCTCAACTCCTTTGCGGTGAACTTCCACGAGCGTTGCACCATATTCCGGATCGATTGCGGATGCAGGCGAAAAGCAATCGCAATCCAGACGTTGCACTAAGAAAAATATTACCCCATTGAATCCACTAGCCACCAGTCTCTCGAGCTCCTTGAGATGTTTCGTGCCCCGTTTAGTCACCGCATCGGGAAACAAGGCCACGCCGTTTTCCACCAGCGAGCAGTTTTTAACCTCAACGTAGGTCTGCGCCCCCGCCGTTTCAAGCAGCAGGTCGAGGCGGCTGCCCTCTGAAGTTTTAACTTCTTTTCGCATTGCATCGAAGCTGCGGAGTTCTATTATCTGTCCTTTCTCAATGGCTTCAGCTACGATCTGGTTGGTCCTCGACGTATTGACCCCTATCCAGGTTTTGCCGTTGTGCACCATTTCCAGCGTGTGGGGGTATTTTCTGACGGGATTGTCAGAGCGGGAAAAACAGACCAGACTTCCGGGCTCCGAGCAGCCTCGCATTGATCCGGAGTTCGGGCAGTGAATAGTGATTACTTGACCGTCGGGCAGCTCGATGTCAGCCAGAAATCGCTTGTATCTTCTTAACAGTGTGCCTTGTCGCAGGGGAGTATCGAAGTCCATAATTCTCTCTGGAGTTTTGCAGGTTCAGGTGCTATTAATAGATCAAAACCGTGGGGAGCTGAATACTTTCGATATGCATTGTATTCTTGGAAAATTCCAGCTCCAGGGACTCGCGGCCCGATTCTAAATCACTAAGCTGCAGAATAATCAGATCGGAGAATGTCTGCCATGAAATTGGGTATTAATGGACTTGGCCGAATCGGTAAACTTTCGCTCTGGCACCATCTATCTCGTAAGTATTTTCCAGAACTGGTCATCAACATCGGCAGGGATGTCGGCTCCGGGCTCGAAGACCTTGCCGCTGCCATAGAACGCGACTCCAGCTATGGAAGTCTGGGGTACTATCTGTGTGGTCACCGGGGAGGTCGGGTGATCGAGGAACTCGACGACCAGGAAGGGACCTTCGTGGCCGCAGGCGTACCGGTAAAAATCCTCAGGGACAGCAGAAATCCCGGAGATATTGGCTGGCGGCAGAATGGGGTATTCCTGGTGGTCGATTCAACCGGAGCATTTACCGACCCGACGGCAGATGGAAACAGCGAAAGGGGAGCACTGCGCGGCCATCTGGAGGCGGGGGCGGTGAAGACGATCCTGTCCGCCCCGTTCAAAATCAAGGCCAAGGGGTTGGAAATGCCGGCAGACGCGGTAACCACCGTGATGGGTATCAATGATGAGGACTATAATGCGGATCGCCACAGCCTGATTTCAGCCGCATCCTGCACCACCACCTGTTTATCCTACATGGTCAAACCGCTGATCGAGAGCATCGGTGAAAACAACCTGCTCAGCGCCTCGATGGTAACCGTGCACGCTGCCACCGGCAGCCAGCAGGTCCTGGACAGGCTGCCGGGGGCCGGGGCCAGCGATCTGAGAAAAAACCGGTCGATCCTCAACAACATCATCTTAACCACCACAGGGGCGGCCAAGGCACTCGGGCTGGTAATACCGGAAATGAAGAATATCGGCTTCATCGCCGAGTCGGTGCGTATACCTACCTCAACGGGATCGCTGATCATTCTGGTAATCAATATTCAGGATGAGCCGGGCAAGCCGACCAAGCGCGATTTCATCAATGGAATTTACCGTGATTATGCAGAATTGAGCCCCTATTTGAGATACAGCGAAAATCAGAATGTGTCCTCAGATATCATTGGTGTCCCCCAGGCTGCAGCCATCATAGAGGGAACCGAAACTCACACGAGAACCGCTTCCATCTTCGTTAATCTCGCCAAAACGGATGCAGCAGATTTATCCGAAGCAAGTTCCATCCTCGAGGTGCCGGTAACCCAGGCGGTCATCTACGGATGGTATGACAATGAATTGGGGAGCTATACCAATATGCTCGGTGATCTGACGGTAAAAGTTGCAGAAAGCATGGTCTGATCGCATCGCCGTAAGGACAATGGCCAGAGAAGATATAAAGGCCGTTGCCGATCTTGAAAAGCAGGTTCCTTCCCCCTGGAATATATCACTGATCAGCGGTGAACTGGACTACAGCTGTTCCTTAGCACTCGTTGCCGAAGCGGCAGGAGAAGTGGCAGGGTGGTGCTGCTGTCGGTATGAGAGCATGGAAGCGGAGTTGTTGAAGATGACCGTCGCTGCGAAGTGGCGGCGCCGTTCTGTCGCCACGCGACTGTTGAATACTCTCGAAATTGCACTGCGGGCGAGGGGGGTGGAAAAGCTTTTTCTTGAGGTCAGGTCAAAGAATGTCCCTGCCGCCACCTTTTATGATCAAGCCGGCTTTACAGTGAATGGAAGGCGCATTAACTATTACACTCAGCCAGGCGACGATGCACTGCTATTGCAGAAACTGCTTGATCACCACAAAGTCGGATAGATAACCATGAAAAGTGTCAAGGATTTTGAGCTGGAAAATCAGCGGGTGCTGATTCGTGTCGATTTCAACGTGCCGATGGATGACAAGGGCACGATCACCGACGACACTCGAATACGTGAAGCACTGCCGACGCTCGAATACATAATCAGAAATAAGGGAAGATTGATTATCTGCTCGCATCGGGGTCGTCCCAAAGGCGAGAGGAATCCAGATTTCAGCCTTGCACCTGTTGCTGTCCACCTGGAGAAACTGCTCGGGTGCACGGTGCAGATGAGTTCTGACTGCATCGGCCAGGAGGTGGAAGAAGAGGCGAGCCGACTCGCACCCGGGGAAGTATTGATGCTCGAAAACCTTCGCTTTTACAAGGAAGAGACTGAGAACGATGCCGGCTTCTCAGAACAGCTTGCCCGGCTGGCTGATGTCTATGTAAACGATGCCTTTGCCGTTTCCCATCGAGCCCATGCTTCTGTTGCGGGGGTTGCCGAGCGGGTTGAAATCCGGGGTGCCGGCTTTTTGCTGCAAAAAGAGATGGATTATTTTCAGCGGGCGATGGCTGATCCAATAAGACCGCTGGCAGCCATAGTCGGTGGTGCGAAGGTGTCTTCCAAGCTGGGGGCGCTTGAAAACATGCTGTCCCGGGTCGACAAGATGATTATCGGTGGTGCCATGGCCAACACCTTTTTGAAGGCGCTTGGCTGCTCGGTGGGTGGCTCGCTGGTGGAGGATGAGCTGCTGGAGGCAGCCAGAAATCTACTGCAGCAGGCCGAAGCACAAGGAGTGAAGGTCTTTCTTCCGGTGGATTTGGTAGTTGCGGAATCGTTTGCCAATGATTCAGTTTCCAAACAGGTGACCTGCCACGAGATACCGGACGGCTGGATGGCGCTCGACATCGGGCCGGCAACATCGATTTATTTCCAGGAAGCCCTTGCCGACGTGAGGACCATTGTCTGGAACGGTCCCATGGGGGCCTTTGAGATGGACAGTTTTGCCCGGGGAACCATGGCGCTTTGCCATGCAGTAGCCGCGAGCCATGCACTCTCCATAACCGGCGGGGGCGATTCCAACGCCGCGATAAAAAAGGCAGGGGTAAGCGACAGCATTGGCTACATGTCAACGGGGGGCGGAGCTTTTCTGCAACTTATGGAGGGAAAGACCCTCCCCGGTGTTGAGGTACTCAGGTAATCAAGGAGATCACCATGCCCAGAAAATCACTCATTGCAGGCAATTGGAAGATGCACAAGACCGTGGCTGAAGCAAAACTGCTGGCCGGGCAGGTGGCTGCGGCTGGTCAAAATGCAACCGATCGTGAGGTTCTGCTTGCACCGCCGTTTACCGCTCTAGGTGCGGTCGTAGAGGCGGTCGGCAGCAGCGGCATTATCGTTGCCGGGCAGAATGTGTGTTGGGAGCAGCAGGGTGCCTTTACCGGCGAAATTTCACCTTCGATGCTCAAGGACCAGGGTGCCGCCGCTGCCATTGTTGGTCACAGTGAACGGCGCCAGATATTCGGTGAGACAGATGCGATGATCAATAGACGCATGCGGGGCGGTCTTGAACATGGACTGATTCTGGTACTCTGCATCGGTGAGACCCTCGAGGAAAGGGAATCGGGCAATACTCTGGCGATTCTTGAAAAACAGGTCCGAGCCGGTCTGGCTGAGGTTTCATCGGCGCAGATGGCTTCTGTGGTTGTTGCCTATGAGCCGGTCTGGGCGATAGGAACCGGAAAAACGGCTACCACGGGACAGGCTCAGGAGGCCCATGGTTTCATAAGAAGCTTGTTGGACGACCTCTATGAAAAAGATATTGGCAATAGTGTAAGAATACTGTATGGTGGATCGGTTAAGCCCGCCAATGTCGATGAGCTCATGGCTCAGCCGGATATCGATGGAGCCCTGGTGGGGGGAGCGTCACTGGACGCCGAATCGTTTGGACGCATTATCAATTACAAATAAAATAGATATACCCACATGGAAACCCTGCTGATTATCATTCACGTTGTTGTGTGCCTGTTCCTGATCGGGATCGTCTTGCTGCAGCATGGCAAAGGAGCAGACATAGGGGCGACCTTCGGGGGATCGAGCCAATCCTTGTTCGGAACCGAAGGACCGGTCCCGCTGTTGAACAAAGTTACCACGTTTTCAGCAGTAGTCTTCATGGTAACCTCTGTTGCCTTGGCCTATATCGCTTCGCAGAATGGTTCCGGATCGGTGATGACCGAAGTCATCGATGAAAAGGCTGTCCAGGAAGAAACCAAGGCGGTCGAACCGACTCTGGTGGTGCCTGCCGATCAGGAAGAGGCCAGAACCACCGATCAGGCTGAAGCAAAAGAATAGAATGAAGCGACAAGCAGGAGACGCCGAAGTGGTGGAATTGGTAGACACGCTATCTTGAGGGGGTAGTGGCCCACGGCCGTGCGAGTTCGAATCTCGCCTTCGGCACCATTTAATCGAAAGGCTTGTAACTCAAAAGGTTACAAGCCTTTCGTGTTTCCTGGCTGGAGTTGGCGCGAGTCCGGAATAAGGGATAGACAGAGCTGGTAACAATGATGAATTTAGAAGTTGATGGATATGGAGAGCAACATTGAGTCGTCCTCTTGGTACAAAATGAAAAAGCCTGCAACCGTGCGGATGCAGGCTCTGATTTTTGCTGGTGCCGAAGAGAAGACTCGAACTTCCACGGGGGAACCCCCACTAGACCCTGAACCTAGCGCGTCTACCAATTCCGCCACTTCGGCATTAGTGTGGAGATAATGCTTTTTGTACCCA
>CBFCWR010000218.1:0-5538 GCA_965601575.1 uncultured Desulfofustis sp.
TATGACAGGTATTAAGCTGCTACTGCGTAGTTATAATCGTCTGCGATTATATTTAGGCTCTATTGTATTTACGAGCTAATAGAACGCTCGGCATGCAACGACGAGCTTGCACATCCCCGTCGAAACCGTTTCGCCCCCAGATTGTAAAAGATCAATTATTGCGGTTGTGGCGCATAGCGCGCTCGACCTCACGGTCGGATTGCTTCTTTTTTAATGCAATTCTTTTATCGTACTGCCTTTTGCCGCGGGCGAGGCCCAGTTCAACTTTGGCCTTACCTCTTTCATTAAAGTATATCGACAGCGGTATCAGGGCAAGCCCTTTCTCATGCAGCTTGCCGATCAATTTCTTCAACTCTCGCTTGTGCAGCAGCAGTTTGCGAACTCGGAGCGGGTCATTGGGATTGTGGGTGGCATGGCTGTATTGAGAGATATGCACGTTGTGCAGTATGGCCTCGCCATTGTCGTCGATCTGAACGTAGCCGTCCTTCAGGTTCGCCTTGCCGGCACGCAGAGATTTGACCTCCGGGCCGGACAGCACCATGCCTGCCTCGAATTTGGCTTCGATGCTATAATCGTGATACGCTTTTTTATTGCGACAGACTACTTTAACGCTCATTTTTATTGCTCGGTTGCCTCATTCGGCAGTAACCCTGAGAGCTTCCTCGTAGGTGGTAATTCCTAATTTTACTTTTCTCCAGGCGTCCTCGCGTAAGGTAGTCATCCCCTCCCGTATGGCAACCTGCCGCATTTCATCGGTGTTTCCGCCAGCAGCGATCATTTCTTTGAGCCGTGTTGACAGGGGAAAAATCTCGAAAATGCCCGATCGTCCTTTATAGCCGGTATTTCTGCATTCGCGGCAACCGGCTCCGCGTCTCAGAGTAATCGGCTCGCTGCCGGACACCGGAAAACCCATCTTATAAAGCATATCGGCCTCGACCTCGACCGGCTCCGAGCAGTCAGGACAGATGGTTTTTACCAGCCGTTGAGCCATGGCACCAAGCAGAGTCGAACTGATCAGAAAGGATTCAAGGCCCAGATCCATAAGTCTTGAGATGCAAGAGATGGCATCATTGGTGTGCAACGTGGAAAATACCAGGTGACCGGTCATCGCCGCCTGGACTGCATGGGCGGCCGTGTCGTTGTCCCTGATTTCGCCAATCATTATCACATCCGGGTCCTGGCGCAGGATATTTCTCAAAATGGTAGAAAAGGTAACATTAATGAGGGGCTGGACTGCGATCTGGTTGAATTCCTCATACACCATTTCCACCGGATCTTCGACTGTCACGAGATTCATCTTCGGCGTGGCGATTGTTTTCAAGGTCGAATAGAGCGTGGTTGATTTTCCGCTGCCGGTGGGGCCGGTGACCAGGAACATCCCGTGCGGAGAATACATGAACGATTTGAAAATGCCGAAATCTCGTTTGGAAAAACCGAGCTGTTGTACTGACTGGAAGATTATATCCGGGTCAAGGATTCGCAAAACGGCTTTTTCGCCAAACGATACGGGTACCGTGGAAACCCTTATCTCGATATCTTTTTCTCCGGAGACACCGATTTTGATGCGACCGTCCTGGGGCCGCCTTTTTTCTGCGATGTCAAGCCTGGAGAGGAATTTAATCCGAGAGACAAGGGCGGAATGGACGACCTTGGGGAGCTTATAGATAGTGTGCAGGACGCCGTCGATGCGGAAGCGGATCATGCAAATATCACGCTTCGGCTCGATGTGAATGTCGCTGGAACGCTGATCCAGCGCATAGTGGAAGATGTGATTGACCGCGTTCTTGATGTGCTGATCAGAGGAAGTGATATCCTTGGCCGAGATTTTTACATATCTCTCCAGGTTGCCAATGTCCACGGAAGTTCCGCTCTGACTCATGCCCATCTGGTCTTCGGCGGCACTGATGGAGGTCTGGAAGCCAAAAAACTCGGCGAGAATGCGTTTGATTTCTGATTTGGTAGAGATATACGGTCTGGTTTTTATCTGATTGGCCTGCTCAATGTCGGCCAGCACCGTGTGTGAATCGGGATGATAGACGGCTACTTCAAGGACTCCGTCGACCACATTGAATGGCAGGAGAAAGTGGCTGATGGCATAGGTTTTGGGGATGGTCTTGGTGACGATGTCCATATCGAGTTCAAGCGGATCGAGTTTCTTGAAATCCAGCTTGAATTCCCTGCCGACAGCGCGCATGATCGTCTCCTCATCGATACTCTCTGTGTGGCTGCCGCTTTTCTTTAGATTGAAAGAGACAATGATATCGATCAGGTCCGGATAGTTCTTGTCAAGTGGGTCCGGGGTGCTGCTCTGCTTGAGCAGTTTCTGGCGCTGTTTACCCTTCTCGAGGCTGATGAAGGTGCGTTGCTTGTCGCTCAAAACTTTGTGTGTGGCAAGCAGGTCCAGCAGTGCATCGCTATATAAAAATTTCATCTATTCTCCTTGCCCGTCTTTATTTCCGGGAGATTATTTCCAGTTTATTGTCCACTTTTCTCAGGCTTTTCGCAAGGTTCTTTAAGCGCAGCAGAACAAATGGCGAGGTGGATTGGAGCTGGTACTTATTGAGTCTTTTCCAGTAAACCTCTGAGTGTCGCCAGGTTTTCGATGTCCTCCCTCAAGTCATCACCCTTGGGGGTTTCCAGGGTCATGGGGTGGGAAGCAAAGCGTTCATCGTTGAGCAGATTACTGAACCCTTGAAGGCCGATGCAGCCCTGACCTATATGCTCGTGTCGATCGACCCGGCTGCCAAGTTCTTTTTTGGAATCGTTGAGATGGAAAAAATGCAGATGCTGCACTCCGATGAGCCGGTCGAACTCGTCGAATGTCCGATTGTAGGCCTTTTCCGATCTGATATCGTAGCCTGCGGCGAAAATGTGGCAGGTATCGAGACAGAAACCGAGTTTCTCGGCGAAGCGGGAGCGTTCCCTGATCCAGGCCAACTCCTCGAATCGGCTGCCCAGCGAGGTTCCCTGGCCGGCTGTTGTTTCCAGTAGAACCATGGAAGGCGATCCGGACCGTTCAATCGCCTGATCGAGGGCTTCGACAACCCGGGCGAGACCGGTTTTGATGCCGTCGCCGCCATGAGTGCCGGGGTGAATGACGATATAGGGGATGCCAAGATCGTGGCAGCGCTGCAACTCCCCCACAAAGCTGTCGATCGATTTCTGTCGCAGCTCTTCCTTGCCGCTGGCCAGGTTGATTAGATAAGAGGCATGGGAGGCGACGATCATCTCGCCCTGTTGCTGCCTGGCTATTCTGAATGCATCAATTTCGGTTCGGCTGAGCGGCTTGGGGTTCCATTGCCGCTGGTTTCTGGTGAATATCTGCAGGGATTCGCCTCCGACCCGGGCTATTCTGTCAAAGGCGAAGTGCAGTCCTTTGCCCACCGACTCGTGGGCGCCAAGATAGGGCATGGGGGAGGCTCCTTCTCTGTCCGGTTAATTGATGAATTGAGTGGAGTCGCGATATTGCTCATTTTTGAAGCGTTCCAGCTGCAGCTCGTAAAAGGGTGCCTGGCGCGTATCCTTTTCCAGGGCCTGACGCTCGGTCGCAATCGCTTCCTCGATAAAGCCGTTGGCCCAGAACGCCGTTGCCAGGGTATCGAGAACGTGGGGCAGGGGACTCAACTCGGCGGCACTGCGGGCCAGAAATAGCGCCTTTTCGGGATCTCTCAAAGTGTGGTCGCTGCTGGTCAGCAAAAGCCAGGCGAAATTGTTGAGGACCTCGGGGTCGATGGGATTCAGCTGCAGGGCTTTTGAATAGGCGGTCAGGGACCTGTCCTCCAAGCCTCGACTGAAAAACAGGTCGCCCAGCAGGCGGTATCGGGATGCCTCGCTGCCCGACCCGTGCAGTTTGGGGACCAGGACGGTTTCTATATATTTTCCCTCGTAGTTGCGGACCAGTTGGTCTGCGGGCAGCCGATCGATGAACACCAGTGCGGAAACCAGCACGGCTATATAGACACCAAGGCTTAGTCTTATCTTACGATCCTGCCTGGCGATCAGGGAGGGATCTTGTTCGCACAACTCGATCTGGGCTATCCGTTCGCCGATGCCGAAGTGGTGCCAGTTCGGCTTATCCGCCCTCATGCCGCTGGTCACGACTATTTTTTCGAAGGCGGAGATGAGTTGCCGGCCGCTGCCCAGGATCTTATAGACGTAGAGATCGGCCTGCCGCTCGAAATTCCTGATGAAATAGCCAAAGACGAAGCGAAAGTAGAGCAGCAGGAGCAGCAGCAGCGGCAGACCGCCGACCAGCATGATGACCGTTTCTGCGGAGACCAGCTCTTTGGCGATCAGCTGGAAGATCCAGTCCATCGACAGGGACAGGTAGAGCACTGGTTCGGCCAGCAGGCCGGCCACCAGGCTGAATCCCCCAATCAGCAGCACATAAAGCAGCAGGTGCCGATACTTGATATGGCCGATTTCATGGGTCATAACCGCTTCGAGTTCCCCCATGTTGAGATTCTGCATCAGGGCCGGGGTGAGCAGAATGTAGCGCAGTCCAGGCATCATGCCAAGCACGGCGGCGGTGATGAGCCTGCCTTCGTAGAGTGGCCAGACACAAAGGGTGGCGTCGAAATTCTGTCGTCGGCAAAAGGCGATAAGGTGCTCTTTGAGTGGGCCGTCTTCCAGTTCAGCACAATTCCATAAGCGCCTGACGAGCGGCGGGAAGAAGAGCAGCACCAGGATAAGGAAAAGCCCGAGGAAAAACAGGTCTCCCCACAGTGAATCGAGAAATAGTGTGATCCGGCCGGAGGGAATCAGGGCCAGCATGTCATACATCAGACTCAAGGCGATCCAGGGCAGAACCAGAGCGAGATTGAAGCGGAGGTTGCCGGCCACCAGTGAGCTGGGCGACTGCTGGCCGCCGAAAACAGATGCGTAGTTGTGGTGCCCGCCTCTCCAGATCAAGGCAAGATAGGAAAAAAACAGCAGCAGCCCGCCGACATTGGTGAGAGCTGGAAGCAGCCCGCCAACAGACAGGAACGAAAGATGAGATTTTATATCACTAACGAACAGGATCAGTGCAAACAGCAGCAAGGCTGTGATCGATAATCTTCTTTCAGCGCCAAAATAACCCTCGGTCCCCCCGCTCTGCGAGGAGGTAAATACCCGTTTTACCAGCAGCTGGAAGCCGACCAGTGAAAGTCCGTAAAGTCCCAGAGAAACAAGCAAAGAGTGGGAAGCCGATTCCCCTGTAGGTGCGATGCTGAACAGGAAAATGACTGCGATAAAAATCAGAAGGTTTGTGTAAATCACTGTGATGACACCAGATACGTTTAAAATTAATTTGGCTTACTATAGTGCCAATTCTCGACCCCATCAAGTTGGATTACCTGTTCCAGTGGATACATCGCCTGCGAAACAGTGATTCGGAGAGGTGAAAAGAAGGAGTGTCGATTTTTTTTGGTTGACTTTGTTTCATTCGTAATTTTAAATATACAGTTTAACTGCCGGGCAGGGCGCATAGCTCAGCTGGCTAGAGCCACCGGCTCATAACCGGTCGGTCGTAGGTTCGAGTCCTACTGCGCCCACCAT
>CBFCWR010000219.1:0-5527 GCA_965601575.1 uncultured Desulfofustis sp.
GCAGGGCAACCATTCCTTGACGATAAACTTACGCAGATATGAGAGATTGAAACGATTCATTTTTTGGAAAACCAATTTTTCCAGGAATACTTGCGGGCCTCGTTGCCCCCCTTGCTGCCGATGAAAATAGCCCGCAGGCTGTTGGTCAGCGATACCTCGTCGCTCACCGCAGTCATGGCGCCGTGCTGAACCAGCGAAATCTGCATAGTCTCCTCTGAGACCACCAGGATCACCGCATCGGTCTCCTCTGAAAGACCGATCGCAGCCCGGTGCCTGGTGCCGTAGTGCTTATCGATATAAGGATTTTGTGTCAAAGGCAGGATCGCCCCGGCGGTCTGGATGCGCCCCTTCCTGATGATCACCCCGCCGTCGTGGAGCGGGGACACCGGCATGAAAATAGAGATCAATATCTCCCTGGTCAGCCGGGAATCGATATCGAAACCGGATTCAATGTAGTCACGCAATCCCATATCGCGCTCGATGACGATAAGCGCGCCGATACGGCGTTTGGAGAGATAAAACACGGTCCTGACGATCTCCTCGATATCCTTGTCGACCATGTCCATCGATTTCTGAAACGGCGTCCGCCCCACCTGGGTGAGCGCCCGCCGGATGTCGTCCTGAAACACGATGATGATGATGATAAACAGGGAACCGAGAAAAGTCTGGAGCAGCCAGAGCAGGGTCACCAGGTCGAGGATCCGGGCCATGAAGTAGACGCCGACCAGCACCACCAGCCCGAGCACCATCTGCACGGACCGGGTGCCCCTGATAATGGAGATCAATTGATAAAAGAGAAATGCCACCACCAGGATATCAACGATATCCTGCCAGCGAACTATTCGAATAAATTCAAGCATTAATTATAAAAATGGAAACTTTCAGGAAATGGAGGTAAGCCATTTCGCCGGACTGGTCACTGCTTCTGTATTTTTCATTTATATGTATAGCAGGTAGGGTGTAGATTGAAAAGTTAAAATCATCAAAATTACAAAATGTTATGGCTACCCGTTGAAACCTGTGATGGAACCGCTCACGGCCGATCTTCGGGTTTTCCCGGCCGCAGCCACAAAAATCAATTGGCCCGCGGTCCAAAATGGGTCATAATCTGAGGCTTCAATCACATCTGTGCTAGACTTTTATTCGATAATTTCATAGATGTAGCTTTACCGGGGACGGGGACACAACATTTGTGATGTCCCTTTCCGTGCGCACCATAGTGCGTTGCCGTAAAAGTAAAATGGCGAAACCATGAGGGACATGCCACGTATTGTCCCCATTTACTTATCTTAGTGGTACTGCGGTAGTAATGACTGAAAAATCCTCCGACATTTTCGGGTCGATCTCCATATCTCCAGAGCAGCCGGAGCACCCTGCCAAATCCCCTAAAAAAGGAAAAAGGAAGAAGGAACCGCCTCCCAAAAAGCCCAAATCTTCGCGCAGAACGCAGGAAAAACCAACCCGGCCATCGAAACGCCAGGTCCGCGAGCAGCCGGAAGGCAGGGGAAGCAGGAAACTGTTCACCTGGTTCATCATCCTGGCGGTATTATTCGGCCTCTACAGTGCAGCCGGCTACCTGCTGGTGCCTTACCTGGTGCAGAACAAACTGCCGGATTATCTGGCAGAGAAAACCAGGGCATATTTCACCTTCGGTCGAATCAGTTTCAACCCCTACAACTTTAAACTGGTGGTTCGCGATATTTCGGCCGAATCCATGGCAGACGGTCAACCGCAGGACCGTTTCCTGACCATCGATGATCTGCGGATCAACCTCGACTTCCTCTCCCTGCTGCGCGGCGAACTGACCTCCAGCGAGTTACGGCTGGAACGCGCCAAGATGCAGATCGTCAGGAATCAGGACAAGAGCTACAATATTTCTTTTCTGCTCGACAACCAGAATTTGAGCAGCCGCTCCGAAATTATCGATTTTGCCGAACTGCCGTTTCTATTTTCATTCAACAACATCTCCATCGCAGAATCGCGGGTGATTATCGATGATGCCTTGAGCGGCAAGCAGCACGTCATCAAGGACATCGAACTGGCCTTACCGGTAATCTCCAATTTCCCCTATGAGACCGATTCCTATATTCACCCGCGCTTTTCTGCAGTGATCAACGGCAGCCCTGTCTCACTCACCGGGGAGGCCCTGATAGGAAGCGCCGCCCAGCCAAATCGACAAACCCAGTTGAGCGTCGATCTCAACGACATCGAAATCCCCCTCTATTTCGATTATCTGCCGCTGACGCTGCCGGTGGACATCAACGAGGGAACGGCCAACGGCGTGCTCCATCTTACCTTTTCGCCACAGGAAAAGCAGGGCAGCAGATTCAAGATTCGCTTCAACCTGGAAGCCACCGATCTGGAAATGGAATCCAGGGATCAGAAGATGTCACTGTCAATGCCTGCCGCTCGTCTCGAGGGCTCTCTGGAGCCGTTCACCAGGGTGCTCGATTTCAAATCGATTCTGCTCCGCGAACCGACAATGGTTACTGAGGCGGCTGAAGACGCCACGATAAGCGAAACTCTTGCCAGCTTAGCACCGCTTGCGTTGCGGCCCAGCCCTGACGACAAACTCTATAAGGTGATTCCGCCGATCAGCGTGAAACTTTTAATCGCCGAGGGCGGCGGTTTTTCAATCGGCGGTAAGGGCAAGAAGAATAGCTTGCAGCGCTGGGACAATATTCAGTTGTCGGTTAAGAATTTCACCAACGACCGGTTCTTTCCCATTGAAGAGGAGAGCTCATTCAGGTTCAGCGGGGAGCACAGCTCTACAGCGGCATATTTCACCTGGCAGGGAAATTTCGACGATCAAAACCACCCCAGCGGCAATCTTCAGCTCTCCAATGTTCCGGCCTCCATCATCGCCCCATTCCTCGGCAGAGAAGTGGAAGACATCAGCGGCATGGCCGATTTGAAAGGACTTTTGAGCCTTGAAACGGTTGAAGATGAGAATAAGCGATTCGATTACTCACTACAGAGCGCCACACTGACGATCAAGGATCTGGTGCTCAAGGAAAAGGGAAGCGTCTGGCTGCAAACTCCGGTAATGCGCTGCGACCCGGTGAGCCGATTAAAGGGTATTACCGACCTCGGCAACGTCTACCTGCAGAACAGTACGATGACCCTGAAACGCAGCGAGCTGCCTTACCTGTTCCTGGTCTTCTCCGCCAGACCAACCCAGCATGTGCTGCACGGAATCGACTTCTCAGGCAGCGTAAACATAGCTGGCGACGGCAAATCCAAGCCGCCGATAAACATCAGGGAGGCCATCTTCCAGGCCAACAAACTGGAGAAACAGGAAACACAAAAGGACAACTTCGTGTTCAGCGGCATGATCGGACGATCAAGCGAACTCAAGGCCAAAGGCAGCCTGCATATCGCCCCGATCCAGATAAACAGCCAATTATCCGCCTCAAACCTCAGTCCCGCGCAACTTTTTTCCTGGTTCAGCACTTCGAAGACGCTGTTAGACTCCAGGGCAAATGTCTCGGTCACCGGCTCATTTCTTTATCCCCAGCAGGAATTCAGGGGAGAACTGGTCGCCGAAAATGTCGCCATCGGTCCAAGCCAGGCACCGTCATTTTCTGCCGGGACGGTCCACTTCAGTGATTTCACCTGGTCCAGGTCCCGTCAGAGTCTGTCGTCGAAGAAACTGCTGGTCGACAAGCCCTCCTTCACCTGGCTCAGGCCCGATAATGAAAAAAGCCCGATAGTACTTGCCTCCACATTTCTGCGCACTCACCTGCTGCCCTTGTCAAAGGTTGATGGCGCAGATCCCGACCTGGACCTGGCCAAGTTCTCGGTAGCCATCGACCAGTTGGGTCTATCCAACGGCCAGATCAATTATAGAGACGAACGTACCAAACCGACACTGAAGCTCAGCCTCAACGGCATCAGCGGCGATATCATGAATATTCACTACCCGGTGGCCAAGGAAAAGGGAACCATGGCACTGTCCGGCTCCATCGAAGGCCACCCATTCAAAATCGAAGGCGAGACCACGCTCATGCAGTCCCCTCCCGCTGCGGTCATCGAGTTTTCCGCATCGTCCCTGCCCTTGAAATTGTTCGGCACACAAGTCAAAGGCCGAGTGAAAAATATCGATACTGACAAGGCGATAGTGGATGTGCAGCACCGAGTCGTCTACAACGAGCAGTCTCCCTCCCGTGAAACCCAGTTAAAGATCAGCAATATTGTACCCGAGACGCCAGGCACCACCATGGCAACGGCCTTCGCCCTTATCTCCGGCAGCGGGGGGGTGACCATCGAGCTTAAAGAGGAGCGCCTGCCGTCAAGGGCGATGATTGACGAGGCGCTGGACAAATTCTCCCGGACCATGATCAAGGCCTCCATAAATCCGCTGCTGCTGGCAGACCCCAAATTCGTTGATCTGGTCGAAAAAGATTTTGTCACCTTCCAACCCGGCACCGACCAGTTCACCGGCGAGGGACTGGAGCACCTGAACCGCTACGGCGAGTTGCTCTCCACCTATCCGCTCATCAATCTCAAGATCACCGGAGTGGCGGATCCGGAAGGAGATGTTGCCGTACTCAAGGCGCAATTGGAAAAAGCTGAACAGATACGGGTTGATCAGGAGAATCAGAAACGATCTCTCGAGTGGCAGAAGAAGCAGGAACTGGAGCGGATGAAGTTGGAAATCTGGGCAGAGGAAGAGGCTGATATCGACGAATTTGATATCCCCGTCACCAATGACTCGTTCATACCGGTTTCGCCTAGGCCCGTCAACGTGACCAATGAAGTCCTGAACGAGTTGGCCCAAAAACGCCAGCAGGCCGTGGCCGATTACCTGATCGAAACGCTCTCGATAGCTCCCGAGCGGCTTATTCAGGCTGAAAAAGAAGTGGGCGGCATCGTCAGCGGCGGTGATTCTCCGAAAGCGGTTATCAGCCTCACTGACGGCTATAGCCGACCGCAGGAGACCGAAGAACAGGATGAGCAGGAGTCCTCAACCTGAACCACAACAGTGGAGATAGTGGCGATGATCGAGCTGATAACACGTACCAGGACGTTCCGCCGATTTGAGCAGGACAAAAAAATAAACCGGCAACTAGTTGAAGAATTGCTGAATCTGGCCCGACTCGGCGGATCGGCACGAAACTGTCAACCATGGCAGTATGCAATCTTTACCGATGCCGACGACTGCGAAAAAATATTTCCCTATCTCGGCTGGGCCGGGTATCTTTCCGATTGGAAGGGACCGGACCCCGGTGAACAGCCCAGTGCCTATATCCTCTGCATTCTGAATCGCGATTGGCTCAAAGGCAGCGACAAGGAGGCCCATTTCGACCTGGGCATCGCCACTCAGAACCTATTGCTTGGAGCCATGGAAAAGGGAATCGGAGGATGCAGGATCGGAGCCTTTTCCCCAAAACTTGCAGAAATCTTCGCGCTCGACGATCACCAGGAACTGGCTTTGGTGGTGGCGCTCGGTTATCCTGCTGAAGAAGTGGTCATTGAAGCCAGCGAAGCGGGAAATATCAAATACTGGAGAGATGAGATCAGCGTT
>CBFCWR010000220.1:0-5508 GCA_965601575.1 uncultured Desulfofustis sp.
GCGCAGCCCTTGGAGCCACACCGACCTGGGTAAAGTTCAGAAAAGTTTAACCCTCCAAAAACATTATTCCTTTGATGCCGGGCTTTCAGTCAGTTTCACCTGCTCCTGAGGGCCCCTGGCACTACCTGTCGTATCTCATTTTTCCATTCACACGGTGTATCAGCGTCGGGGGACACGCTCCTGAATTTCCTGTAAACATTATAATATCAAGTGGTTAAGGGCAAGTTCCAGGCTGGCCGGCTGGTCGTTCGATAAAAGGAGGCGAGAAATTGTTTTTTTATTCAGCCAATCTTGTGGCATGATATCTATTATCTCTTTACATTGCGCCAGAGTGCGGTGACTTCAGGACGTGCATAGGCGTCTTCGCAGCGGGACAGTACCCAGCTTGGTACTGCACCGTACGCTATGGAGATTAAAGCGCTTTAGTCGCCTGTTGGAAAATGACCGGATGGCACCGCTAAAAACAAGACGATCCTGAGGCTGCCTTGGACACGACTCCCCAAGAGATAGCCGCCGAGCAGACCAGACTGCTCTACGCCAGCGCACTGCTGCCGATTATCGTATCGGTGCTTGCCGCCGCCCTGCTGGTGGTCACCCTGTGGACGGAGGTTGATCATCGCCTGCTGCTCGGCTGGCTCGCTGCCCTGACACTGGTTTCCGCACTTCGACTGAGAATCGTGTCACTCTACTCCCGGCAGGGGCAAGACGATCCTGCCAACCAGGATTATTGGCATTTCCGTTTTCTGGTGGGTAATTACATCTCCGCCTCGATCTGGGGAATATCCGCTTTCACCATCTTCCCCGAAAACAGCCTTTCTCACCAGATCGTCTATTTCATGGTCATGGTAGGTATGGCAGCCGGCGGCATCTCCTCACTGTGCCCTAGCTTCAGGGCTGTAGGCGGTTTTCTGAGCTTTATCCTCTTTCCGGTGATCCTCAAACTGCTGCTCTACCTTACCCTGCCATCTCTGTTGAAGGCCTTTTTGGTGTTTCTGTTCTGGTCAGTGACGGTCTCGGGCAGCAAGAAGATCAACCTCAATATCCGTGAGAACATCGAGCTCAGGCACGAGAGCATAAACCGCGAAAAAGTCCTCAAGATCAGCGAGGAACGCTACCGTCATATCTTCAGCAACGCGCCGCTTGGCATCCTGCAGTATGACTCGGACGGCAGAATCATCGACTGCAACGATGAGTTGGTTCGTATTCTCGGATCAGCCAGGGAGCGGCTGATCGGCATGAACATGCTCGCCACCCTCGAGAACCAGGAACTGCTCGAGGCCCTGAGAAAATCGATCACTTCGGGCGAAGGGTATTTCGAGGGTGACTATACCTCGGTTACCGGCAAAAAAACGACGCCCGTCAGGGTCTTCTTCAAAACCATCCAGCATTCTGAAAAGGCGGTATCTGGGGGCATCTGCATTGTTGAAGACTTTACCGAAAAAAAAGAATCCGAACAGCTGATCAAATACCATGCTTCCTATGATACTTTGACAGGACTGCCGAACCGGCGACTGTTCATGGATTATCTGGCGGGTGAGATTTCCAGAGCCGAGCGCCATAATTACTTCGGAGCACTGCTCTATATAGACATCGACAATTTCAAAACCATCAACGACTCGCTGGGCCACTCGGTGGGTGATGAGTTCCTGATCATGGTCGCCTCCAGACTGTCCGAGTTTATCCGCAAAGAGGATGTTGCGGCGCGGATGGGCGGGGACGAGTTCACCGTGGTCTTTACTGAACTGGCCAACACCTCGCAGCTGGCCGCCAGCAAGGTGAGAAAGATCGCCGAGGAGCTCAATCTCTGCCTCTCCTCAGTCTGCAGAGTAGGAGAGAGGAACCTGCAATCCACGGTCAGTATCGGCATATCTTTGTTTCCGAAGGATAATAAAGGAGTGGAGGATATTCTCAAACAGGCGGATACCGCCTTGTATCGTGCCAAAGCCACAGGCCGCAACGAGATTCGCTTTTTTCTGCCGAGCATGCAGGAGGCAGCTGACGAGAAGCTGCACCTCAGTACCGAGCTCAGACAGGCGCTGAAACAAGATGACCTCTATCTCGTCTACCAGCCCCAAACCGATATCTCGGGAAACCTGGTCGGGGCCGAGGCCTTGCTGCGCTGGAACCATTCCGAGAGGGGACTGATTCCGCCCGACGTGTTCATTTCCATCGCCGAAGAAACCGGGTTGATGCAGGACATTGGCCAATGGGTTCTGAAGGCGGCCTGTCGAAGGATCAAGGAGTGGAGTGCTGCCGGATTGCTCCAGGAAGTGCTGACCATCTCGGTAAATATCAGCGGCCTGGAGATCGCCTCGCCTGGTTTTGCCGAGCAGGTTAAAAAGATTCTTGTGGAAACCGGCGCCGAACCGCGCCACCTGGGTATCGAGCTCACCGAGGGCAGTCTTATTTCAACCGGATCCGATATCGTCGGCAGAATGATGAAGATACGGGAACTCGGAGTCAGGTTCTCGGTCGACGACTTCGGCACCGGCTATTCATCGCTCAATTATCTGAAGAGTCTGCCTCTGCATACCCTGAAAATCGATCGTTCATTCGTCAACGATATCAACAGCACCGAAGACAACGTCGTGCTGGTCGACACTATCATCATGATGGCTAAAAACCTGGGGCTTGAGGTCATTGCAGAAGGGGTTGAGACCGAGCAGGAACTGCACTATCTGAATCGCCGGGGATGCCTTATCTATCAGGGATATTATTTCAGTAAACCGCTCGAAGAGGGGCCCTTTGTGCAGATGCTCCGCCGGGGCTGCGTGGAACCCACACATCTATCCCCGTCGCTCAACTGAAACTGCTGAGCACGGCGCCGCGCGTCAATTCTTCATTCACTGCCCAGTCAAGGCGATGAGATCCATTGGTGATTCTAACGGGCTGGGGTCCGTTGTTCTGCTTACGTATATTGGATCACCAGATAGCCCACATAGACGGACAGCAGCCAGATTCCCTGCCACTTGCTGAAGTAGCCGCTTTTGTTGGTGGAGATGAAGACTCTGAAGGACAGGAGGATGAGCAGCATGACGGGAAAATGGAGGCTGTAAAAATTCTGCGGAATTGCCAGCGGCACCGCGGCAGCGGCGGCCCCGATGACGAACAGGCAGTTGAGCACATCGGCGCCCACGATATTGCCCACGGTGATTTCCGGGTGGCCTTTACGGATGGCCGTAATGGCGGTGATGAGTTCGGGAAGCGAGGTGCCGAAAGCTACCATTGATGCGGCAATGACATCATCCGGTACGCCGATGCGCTCGGCAATCTCGGAGGCACCGGGCACCAGCAGACGGGCACCGACGATGACCAGGATCAGGCCGCCAATAAGAAGGATCCAGGACAGGGACAGTCCTCTTGCTTCCGTGTTATCGTTGTCTGCTGAGTTTTCCTCTTCGCCGTGCTTTTGTTTTGACCAGTAGTACGTGATGTAGAGATAGCCGACGAGCAGTGCCAGGAAAAAGAATCCAACCCAGCGTTCGAGCATGGGCGGCGAGCCGGGCTCGCGGGTCGCCAGCGCCATGACACTGATGGCGACCAGCAGCACGGCGGCGCCAACCTGGATCCAGCCGGTACGATTCAGGATGTAGCGGTTAACCGGCATGGCCACGAGCACGCAGGAGAGACCAAAGATCAGACCGGTGTCGGCAATGATCGAGCCCACACCGTTGCCCAGCGCCAGACCCGGGTTGCCCATGAAGGCAGCCATCACGGAGACGAACATCTCCGGCAGGGTGGTGCCCAGCGAGATAATGGTGGCGCCGATGACAATCTTGGGCATCCCGGTCCTGACGGCCAGGTCGACGGCTCCTTCGATGAGCCAGTCGGCCCCTTTGGCCACCACCGCGATACTGGCGACCACCAGCAGCAGGAGCACCAGCAGGCTCTGTTTGTCCAGGTAGCTGTGCAGGACCGCTTCGTTGCCGATTATCTGTAACAGCTCATGTCCCATAAGGATTGGATTGAATAGACCGGATCAATGGGGGGCTCCCCCCGATATTTATTGGTTGGCACTATCTGACAGCTTCGTCGATAAGGCAAGTAAAATATGAGGCAGCGATCAGATTGTCCGGTCGAGAAGCGCGGCAATCTGACCCACTGTACCGCTCAGCGGCGCCCTGGTTTCGGGCCCGCTGCGGTCATTAAGGAAGCACGGCCGGCTGGTCCGGTAATCTGACTAGCTGACCGCTGGATGCTTATTTATTGCTCAGCAGCTCGAGGGTGACGAGAACTTCCACGTCTTTGCCGACCACCCCCATGTCATAAAATTTTCCGGTGCCGACTCCGTGGGCTAGACGGTCGATCATTACAGTGCCGTTGAAACCGGCCACCTCAGTGCCTTTCTTGGCAGGATGCTCGGTGACTCCCACGAGCTTGAGCGGCAGGGTCAGGTCGTAGTCCTTGTCTTTCACCCTCAAAGTTCCGGCGACGTTGTAGAGGCCGTCTCCTGCATCGGTGATTTTCTTCGAGGTGAAGGTCATCTGCGGGTATTTGGAGCTGTCAAAGAAATCTGCCGAGAGCAGGTGCTTGTCCCTTTTGGTGATATTGGTGTCGATCGAATCCACCTCGATGGTGAAGGCGAAACTGGACTGGTCGAGCTGGGCCGGGTCGAAATTGGTTTTGATGTCAAATTCGTTGAAGTGTCCCCGTGTTTTGGAAAAAATGTGATCAATGCTGAAATAGATGGCGGAGTGGGCCTTGTCCACTTCCCACGATCTGGCGGCGCCGAAGACCAGGGAAGTGCTGAGGATGAGGGCGAGGGAGAGTAATGCTGAGATTGTGGTTTTCATGAGTGCCTCCGTGTTACGAGTTGCTGACCTTGCGGTCAAAGATGAATTTCACCCCGACAATCCACAGCACGGTCAGGGTGAAGAGAGCGAGGAGCAGGATACGTGGCAGGGCTTGTTCAAAAGATTCACTGACAAACATCACATGCACGGTGACCAGTCCCAGGGTCAGGTAGCCCGCCGGTCTGTGTAAGAACCTCCAGGCCTTGTAGGGCAGGCGAATGGCCTCCCTGAAATAGGAAAACACCACCAGCAGGGCGATAAAGACAAAGAGTGCTGCGCCGACCATTTCGGGCCAGAATTTTTTCCCCAGCGGCACGTTGGCCAATCCTTCCGGCACCAGCACCAGCAGAATATGGCTTGCCGCCAGAACCAGCAGGAGCACCCCATTGAATCGGTGCAGTTTGAGCAGCAGGGCGGGGCCGAATACCCGGTCGAGAAATTTTCCCCTGGCAGACAGTATGGCCTGCAGGTAGAGCAGGACAAGCGCCGCCAGACCGATATACTGGGCGGCAAAGAGCATCACCTTGTCGGCACCCGTCTTGTACCAGAGAGTGGTGGTCTGATAGTAGGTCGGGATCGCCATGACGACCGCGAGCAGCAGCAGCACACTGCTGGTCAGAACGACCCGGTAGATGGCCGACCGAAACTCTGAGGACGGCTGTGGTGTTGAAGTGCTGCTCATGCCTGGGTTCCTTGGTTGCCGTTACGAGAGGGT
>CBFCWR010000221.1:0-5485 GCA_965601575.1 uncultured Desulfofustis sp.
GCATCAGTTTCCTCCGCTCGACCATGGAAAAGAAGGCGAGTATCTTGTTCTTTTTAACGTCCACTTTTTTACAGAGCTTCAGTAGTTGCTCCAATGCCAGCAGCGACAGGGTTGTCGGCACCACGGGCACGACCACGCAGTCGGCCGCGGTGATGATGTTTTCAGACAGCACCGTCACGTTGGGTGGACAGTCGAGGATCACATAGTCATATTGATCTTCGAGTGGAGCCAGCAGGGAACCAAGTACCTGCCTTTTTTTCTCTTTTTTCTCGTCGTTGATGGCAATATCGAGATTGCGAAACGAAAAATGGGCCGGCAGCAAGTCGAGCTGGGGGAAGTCTGTCCCCCTGATAAACTCGTAGAACTCGCCACTAAGCAGCCTCGCCCGGTTGAATTTTTTCTTTGGCTTGATTCGGTAGTAAAATGACGCAGCTCCCTGGGAATCCATGTCGCAGAGCAGGACCCGCTCACCGCCTGCAGAAGCGGTAAAGGAAAGGTTTACCGAGGTGGCGGTTTTACCCACACCGCCTTTGCTGCTGTATACTGCTATTGTTTTCATATGTGCTCGTTGTGTCTGATTATCGCCTTCCGCTCACCATCGCTTCCAACAACTCTTCAACTTGAGGCCGGGTGAAGTCGGCATAGGTTGCTTCAAATTCGCCTCTGACGGTCTGGTGTTTATCTGCGAGAACCGCTATCAATCCCCCAAGTGCCGCAGCGAAACGGATGGTCTGCAGGTTTTTCCCACGCACCCCGTCAAGCTCTGTTCCCAAAATGTCCTGCTGTACAGATAAATCGTTGAAGGCGCCAAGGTTGTCCTGCAGCTTTTTCATATACTTCAGAAAAGTTGTCATCTGCTCTTCGTGATAGAAGCTCTTGAAAAATTCCAACAGGTACCTGAATTTTTTCCCCCTGATTCTCAACTGATGGAGCTCTTCGTCGGGACTCTCGTCGGAAATCTTGTTACCTGCCCGGACAAACGCTCTGAATCTTTTCACGATCGTCCCATCCGCATAAGCCCGGCTGCTCTGTTCCCTGGGCCCCTTGAAAAGCTCGGAATCAGGATCGCCCAGAAAGCGGCACCACCCATCCAGAAGCCTGTCGTAGCGCTCCGAACCAAGATGTGACTGCAGCTTCTTTAATTCGCCTGTTCGTCTCGCTTCCAGCTGTTCGAAGAATATACTCATGCCCCCTCTCAGAGTCGCTGGCAGCAGGTTGAGATAGTCCTCTTTTTCCAGCAGATAGACATCGATATCCCTGAGCGGTCCCGTAACCGAACCGAGCCAGCGGAATTCGGCCTGGAAATATCTGCACTGTTCCGGCGGCAATATCTTTTTCATCAGACTGAGGAGGGAGCGCGTACGTCGCACCGCAATCCTGAAGTCGTGCAAAAATTCAGAGTCAATGTCGGCGATCACCCCGGGATGGTTGATCCGCATATCATCCACCAGAGAAAGACAGATTTTCGATACCGCGGCTCCGACACTCATCTGCTCTTCCAGATCAACCTTGAATTTGTCTCCGTAGTCCCGTGGGGTAAGACCCGAGAGTTTCAGCGCGCGCTCAAACAGTTTCTTCTTTTTCACCTCCAGACAGCCTTTGCGCCGGCATTGGTGCACTACGGTCTCGAATTCCTTCTCGTAGCCTCGAATTTCATGCACAAACACCTGCTCCGGCAGCTCCGTATCAGATTCTTTGAGCTGATCGTTGCGGACCACAAGCCTGGCGACTGTCTTACGGTCATTGTTCATGACACGGAACTGGGAGGTTTCGGTGTGAATCTCAACAATCGGGCAGAGTGCTCTCATTTCGATATCTGATTTGAGTATGTCAACGAGTTCACCCGCTTCAATATCCCACCAGAAAAATTTTGCCCTCCTGCGGCCGGAAGCCAAAGCAGCCTGCTTGCCGTTGAATCGCTCCAGGTGCAGAGAGTTACCACTGGCAAAAAAGACCAGATTGTTGCGATGCAGCCGCCAGTCGAATGTATCGTAATAACAGCGCTGGCTGACTTCCTGGTCTGATTGCTCAATCACAAACGATTTCGACATTGCCTTGAACAGCGTTTCAACCCCCATCCCATGCGGAAGACTGAAGATTTTTGTTTGTAATCGTTTCATGTCAGGACCTGTAATCGGCATTTATCTTCACATAATCCAAAGACAGGTCACAGGTGTAGACCTCTTCGCAACCGGTTCCGTCCTGGAGGTCAATAATGACCGTAAACTGTCTGTTTTTGAGTATCTGGCTGGCCTTCTCTTCTGCCTCTTGGCCTTGGGCCACACCGTTTTTAACGATAACCACATCACCAAAGGCGATGTCGACCTTGTCCGGATTGAAGCGAATTCCCGATCTGCCCATGGCTCCGAAAATTCGCCCCCAGTTTGCGTCTTCTCCGAAAAAAGCCGTTTTCACCAGATTGGAATTGGCCACGGTTCGGGCAATCTGTTCAGCATCCTGATTCTCCTTGGCGCCGCAGACTCGAATCGTGATCCTTTTGGTCGCGCCCTCGCCGTCTTCGACTATTTTGAGCGCCAGTTCCTTGCACACTTCTTCCAGACAATCTTCGAACAACTCATAATCAGGATGCTGACGATCCTCAATCCAGCTGTTTTCAGCGGTGCCATTGGCCATCACCAGAACCATGTCGTTGGTGCTGGTATCGCCGTCCACGGTAATCCGATTGAAAGTTGTCCCCACCGCCGATTGGAGAGCACATTTGAGCTCTGGAAAACTGATTTGTGCATCGGTGAGGATAAAAGCGAGCATGGTGGCCATGTTCGGCATTATCATTCCCGCGCCTTTGGCCATGCCTATAAAATTAACCTCTTGGTCACCGATAACCACCGTCCTGGCAACTGTTTTGGGTAGTGTGTCGGTGGTCATGATCGCTTCGGCCACCTGGTTGAAGTTATTTTCTGAGAGGTTGTCAACAAGCACGTTCATGTTGTCTTCAAAAGCCGCCACCTTGAGCGGCAGCCCAATCACACCGGTGGAGGCAACCAGCACCATCTCCTCGGGTATTTCAAGGGCCTCCGCCGCCAAGCGGCTGGTGTGCAGGGCTGCCTCCATCCCTTCTTTACCGGTACAAGCATTGGCATTTCCGCTATTGACCAGAAGTGCCTGGCAGCGCCCCTGTTTTAATCTGTCGATACTCAATAGCACTGGCGCGGCCTTAACCTGATTAGTAGTAAAAACACCGGCTGCAACGGCTGGGGTACGGCTGTAAATCAATCCCAGATCGAGGCGATCCTGGTATTTGATGCCGGCAGCCACGGCGGATAAAGAAAAATCTTTCAATATCATCGTGAAATCCAGTATAGTTTCAATATGTCCAGCTACTTGCGTTTAGTTGCGTGATTCGTTCAGGCCGAAATCTCCACCATCTGTCGGCACAGTTCCGAGGAGAGAAATACATGAATATTATAGGTGACAACATGATGTTTAACAACAGTGAAAGCAAAGATTTAGTCCTCAGCTGGCCAATTACCCGTTAGTTTATGACCACGGAACAGGCACACTGGATTTTCACTATTTATCCGACCCTTGTTCTGCTTGCCGACCTGACCATAAGAATTGGTCTTTCGATCCGAGTAATCATGCGCAAACGCCCCCACGGCGTTACCTTCGCCTGGCTGATCGTCATTCTGGTCGTGCCATTTTTTGGCGCAATTATCTACCTGTTCGTCGGCGAGAACCGCATTTCAGAAAAACGCATAGCCCGCTCACGGCAGAGCCAGGACTACTACCAGTACTGGCTCAACTCATTGAGAAACAGATCGCCGGTGAATTGGGATGATATGGTTGATACCTGCCTGCCCCTGCACAACCAGGCCGAAAGGCTCATTGGTATCCCGGCGCTGGCCGGCAATCAACTAGAGTTGATCGAAACGCCCGACGAAATCCTCGATGCCATCGCTGAAGACATCCGTACGGCCCACTCCACCTGTCACCTGCAATTCTATATCTGGCAGGAAGGTGGAAAAGTAACGGAAATCGAAAATGCACTGGTCGATGCGGCGGCCAGAGGAGTTACCTGCAGAGTGCTGGTTGATTCCATAGGCAGCCAGGATTTTCTCAAAAGCGATCGTAAAAAGGAACTGCTGGATGCAGGGATAAAAATCAGAGAAGCGCTCCCCGCTGGTATTATAAAGGCGCTATTTGCCCGTATAGATATACGAAACCATCGTAAGATTGCGGTCATTGATGGAGAAATCGCCTACACGGGCAGCCAGAATATGGTCGATCCCCGCTACTTCAAGCAGGAATCTGGCGTCGGCCAGTGGGTCGACGTCATGGTCAGGATCACCGGTCCGGTAGTTGAAAGTCTTGCCGGCACCTTCACCAGCGACTGGTACCTGGAATCCGATGATCAATACGTCAAGTTACTCCAGCAGGGCGACACCTTTGAAAACCTCCGTCAGATGTTCGACGTACATATTGTTGGGAAAACTGGAGATACCCCGGTTCAGCTCGTCCCCTCCGGCCCCGGCCTGGTTCCCGAGGCCATTCATTCACTATTGCTGACGACAATCTACTCGGCCCGGGACGAACTGGTCCTGACCACCCCCTACTTCGTTCCCGATGAACCCCTTCTGACTGCGCTCAAATCCGCAGCCCAGAGGGGTGTTCATGTGACCCTGATCGTGCCCAAGAAAAATGACTCGAAGATGGTCCACTACGCCAGCCAGTCCCACTATTTCGAACTTGCCAAGTCCGGGGTGAGGATCATGCTGTTCAATGACGGGCTGCTGCATTCGAAAACCATCACCGTGGATCGTGAATTCTCACTTTTCGGCTCGGTGAATCTTGATATGAGAAGTTTCTGGCTCAATTTCGAGGCCACCCTGTTCATTTACGACCGCGGTTTTGCCGATAAAATAAGGACCATTCAAGCCCAGTACATGGATCGTTCAGAAGATGTTCAACTTGATGAAATAGAAAGCAGACCGGTCATAAACCGCTTCAAAGAGAATATCGCGCTGTTGATCGGGCCGCTGCTCTGATTCGTCCCAGCGATTTCTGGTAAAAAACGATGCGCATTCTGCTGATCTCAGACATTCACGCTAATTTTGTGGCGCTGGAAGCGATCGCCGCGCGCTTTCCCCCGCAAAGTTTCGATCTGATTCTCAACGGCGGCGATTCGGTGGTCTATGGTCCATTTCCCAACGAGACCATAGACTGGCTCAAAAGCCATGGAGCACTCTCTATCCTGGGCAACACCGATCGACATATCATTACCCTGCTCGAGGGACATACATTCAAAAAACCCCGCAAGGCGGAAAAGCGGATTATGTACGGCTGGACCGCGGCTGAGTTGAGCGAAGACAATCGCAGGTGGCTACGCGATCAGCCTCTGTCGCGGGAGATACCTGCGTCAAGTGGTTCGACACAACGGCATCCAAGGACGGTGCTGGCCATGCATCACGGCAGTCCCGCCGACCCTGATGAGTTTCTCTTCGCCACCACACCGGCCTGCCGCTAT
>CBFCWR010000222.1:0-5474 GCA_965601575.1 uncultured Desulfofustis sp.
GGGTCACCTCGGTGAGTTTCTCCTCGAGTTCGGCAAGATCCTGGCGTCGCTGTTTGGCTTTTTCTTCAAGAATTTCAGTAGTGGTGACCAGCTCAGCTTTTCTCGAGTTGTAGAGCTGCCATTCCCTGGCAGCGATCGCAGTGTTTTCTTCTTCCACCTCTTTCGGAAGTACCATTTCAAGGCTTTCCGTCTCAGCGGTAAGGCGGGCAGCCTTTGCGGTCAGAGCCAAATATTTCAGCCGGTACTCCTGGTATGGCGCAGAAAAACGTTTTTCATCAAGCCGCATCAGCAATTGCCCATCGTCTACAATATCACCGATGTTCACATAGGTTTCCGCGAGAATGCCTCCTTCGAGGTTCTGTACGATCTGGATTTGACTCGAGGGAATGACCTTACCCATGCCTCTGGTGACCTCCTCCACTTCGGAAATCGAAGCCCAGTAAAGTGCACAGATAAAAAGGATCAGGGTGAGCCAGATCAGCGACCGGCCTCCCCGGGGAGACTCCACCAGAATTGTTGTCCTGATATCGGTGACCAGATCGAGATCTTTCTGGCGGAAATTTTTCTGTTTTGCCTTATTGCTCACCTTCAGTTCAACTCCTTACAAGCTCAGCTGACCACGCTGGATCGCCTCGAGAATATTGTCCTTGGGACCGTCCGCCCTGATTGCGCCGTTATCGAGTACGATCACCCTGTCCACAAGGGTAAGTAATGAAGCACGGTGAGTGATCAGGATTAATGTTTTTCCTTCCAGGATGCTCCTCAGGTGATTGCAGAGCCGTTTTTCCGTGCGGGCATCCATCGAGCTGCTTGGTTCATCGAGGATGAGAATAGGCGGGTCATGCAGAAGTGCCCGGGCGAGAGCCACCGTCTGGCGCTGCCCGCCGGAGAGGCTGCGGCCCTGCTCGCCGACCTGCATATCGAATCCGGCACTGTGCTTTCTGACTATTTCAGCGACACCGGAGAGCTGGGCAGCACGTAGAATCGCCTCATCGTCCACGTGAGGATGGCCCATGATGATGTTTTCCCTCACTGAGCCCCTGAACAGGGTTATATCTTGCGGTACGCAGCCGATGAAGTAGCGCAGATCGTTGGGATCAATCTGGCGGGTGTCGGTACCGTCGACGGTCACCATTCCTTCTTCCGGCTCGTAGAGGCCCATCATGAGTTTACCCAGTGTCGACTTGCCCGATCCTATGGAGCCGATCAAGCCCACATGTTCGCCGGCCTCAAGAGAGAACGATACGTTTTTGAGTGCATGGGCGTTCTGGTCAGGATATTTGAAGGACACGTTTTTGAAATCTATTGCTCCGCGCAGCGTCGCCCGGTGTAAAAAGGTTGACTCCGGAGGTCGTTCGACCGGCACCATCATGATCTTCTTGAGCGTTTGATAGGCGGCGCGGGCCCGGTGATAGCGTGCCAGCAGGCCTACGAACTGGGTGACCGGGGCGATCGCCTGGCGGGTAAGTATTACTATGGCAATCAGTCCCCCCTGGGTGAGGAATCCCTCGGAAATTGAGTACACACCCGCAATTACCACGGCGACGACGGTGCCGTTTTGAACGAAAGAGGCAATATGATTGACAGAGGTCGAAAGAAATCTGGAGCGTGAGCCCCAGCGGGCGATCAGCGAGATTGAATCTTCCCAGTCTTTCTGAACTTTGCTTTCGGCGCCCAGCATTTTAAGATTTTCCAGCCCATTAAGTCCCTCTACCAGAATTGCATTTTTCTTCGAGGTAGCCTGGTAGGTATTCTCTATAGCTGCTTTAAGGGGCTGGTGTATGAGCAGGGAATAGATAATCAGAAAACAGATGGCCACTATGTGGACGAAGACAATCGGCCCAGCCAGATACCAGATGACGAGGAGGGCCAGAATAACAAAAGGCATGTCTATCAGAGCGGTGATCGAAAACGAGGTGATGAAATCACGTATCGAGTCGAATTGTTGGATTTTATTGGAATAAGATCCGACGGATTCAGGCCTCTCAGACATCTTCATGCCCAGTGTCTTTTCAATCAACTCTGCGGACATGTTCAGACTTGCTTTCTGACCGGCAAGATCAACAAAATAGCCCCGCAGGCTCTGCATTAGAAGCGAAAACAAATAGATGATGGCAATTCCTATGGCCAGAACCCAGAGCGTCTCAAACGCACTATTTGGAATCACCCGGTCATAGACATTGAGAATGAAGAAGGGGGTTGCCAACCCCATGACATTGATCAGAAATGAGGCCACGAGAACGTCCCGGTAAATACGCCAGGACGAAAGCATTTTTCCCCAGAACCAGCTTTTCTGCTTGGGCCGTTCCAGTCCAGATGTGTCCTTGAGACGATCGAAGGAGGGATGTACGAAGATTGCGTAGCCGGTGTAGTTACCTTCCAGCTCAGCCTGTGGAACCTGTTCCTTGCCCATGCCCGATTCGGGCATAACCACGGTGAGCATTCTGCCGTCGGCATCGATGTCGGTGAGCACACACGCCTTGCCCGATTCGAGAAGCAGAATGCAAGGCAGCTCGAGCGTGGACATCTGTTTTATAGACCGTGAAAGCACTCGGGAAGAAAGTCCTGCTCGCCCCGCAGCCCGAGCCGTCAGACCAACAGAAAGCCGGTCGTTCTCCAGCGGCAGACCGGCGCGAAGTGCAGTTCTGGAGATTGGCTGTCCGTATATCTTGGACAGGACCACCAGGCAGTCGGCGATGGGGTCATCGACGGCGTCACTGACGTTGGTAATCTTCCATGCTGTCTCCATCTCTTTATCAGAGGAGGTGACAGGGGCATGATCGACTGTTGTGCTGGCTGATTGTTCTGTCATTGGGTCCCCGGATGCTTCTCACTCTAAGTATGATACATGTTAGATATTTAAAATTAAAACAGAAAATTGAAAATACAGGAGTTTTTGCATGGCATTATGTATAATCAAAAAAGACCGGCAAAAGAGAAGCCATCTGGAGGCACGTCATGTTCTATGCGGAAAGGGATAAAGAAGGCAGGATTGTAGCCATACGCAAGCACAAGGAATCCGGCAGAGAGGATCTGACCCCGGTCAGTGAGCAGGAGCTGCAGGAGTTTCTGGCCAGCGATCATGAACCGGGAACCTACGAAGCGCTGCTGGAAGATGCTGATAAAAAAATGATCAGGGTGCTGGACGACCTGATCGAGGTGCTGGTCCGGAACAATGTCATCATGCTGACCGACCTCCCCGAAGAAGCGCGGGAAAAGCTTGGAACACGAAAGGATGTTCGTCGTCGCATGCAGGAGGTTGGTACCAATTTGACCGTCGACGACATATTGTAGCTCGTAGCTCCCACATTAGAATTTCGAGGTCATCAATATCGGTTGCTCAACCAGGTAGCCCTGGAGGCCGTCCACTCGCAATTCCTCAAACAGACGCAACTGTTCCTCTTTTTCAACCCCTTCGCCAATGACTTTAATATCCAGACTGTGCGCGACACCCCTTAGTGAGCCGACAAAAAAGTAGGCATCGCTATCCCCCAGTTCCAATTCTCTGGTAAAAGCCCGGTCAATCTTCACATACTCGGGCTGCAGTGACTTCAGGTAGCCGAAATTGCTGAAACTTCTGCCAAAGTGGTCGACGCCGATGTGGTGACCAAGCTCCCTGATTCGGCGGCTGAAAGTGACCACGGCTTCAAGGTTGCGGACCACGCTCAGCTCTGACAACTCAAAATAAATGTCCAGACCGCTTGCCGAAATGTTCTGCAAATGGTCACACAACCAGTCGACGAAATCAGGATCAATAATCGAGGTACCCGACAGGTTGATCGCCAATTTCCTGTCCTGCCAGTTGTGATAAGTGCCGAGCATGAGTTCGATTACTTTACGGTCGAGTTGAGTGATAACCTCGGCCCGCTCAGCCAGGGGAATAAAAACGCCGGCCGGCACCTCACGTTGGCGATCGATGGTAATGCGCGAATAAAGCTCCATGTGCAGCGGCACATCGGGGGCGTCGGTCTGCACCACATGCTGACCATAGAGGTTGATGGCCCGCTCCGCCAAGGATTGTTCCAGGTTCTCCCGCCACCATACTTTGCCCTGCAAGGGCTCTCCATCATCACAATCTGCCGGTTCCAGATGCCACCCATTGGGGCCCGCATGTTTTGAGACAGCCAGGGCGGTATCCGCTTTGGCTAGTAATTCAGCGAAGCTGCAAGGGTTGTTGTAGTAGACCCCCCCAACACTGCAGACATTGTCAGCAACACTCAGGGTTTCAGTGTCCAGTAGAGCGAGACGACGGGCCAGTTCAGTGGCGATATTCTCTCCATCATCCTTGTCCGCCTCAGGCAGAAAGATGCCGAAGTCTCCACCGGTGAGTCTGGCTGAACTGTATGGTATATCGGATCCGAGGACATCAGCCATGATTTCGGCGCTTCTCAACAGCAACTCGTCGCCGGCATTGTACCCTTTTTCTTCGTTTACTCTTTGAAGCTCTTGAATCTGGGCAAAGAGAAATACTCCCTTCACTACCTTGTCGCTGCCGGACATGGCACCATTTATCTGTGCCTCCAGAAAACGCCGGTTGCCAAGCCCGGTCAAAGGGTCAGCGTAGGCATTCTCACGCAGTTTTTCAGCGATCTGTGACTGTTCTTCAAACATTTCCCTGACCCGGGTGGTCATCTTGTTCATCGAAGTTACCACCTGTTTCAGTTCTCGAGTCTTGGGCAGGGGGTCCTGTATGGTATATTCTCTTCTGCATATCGCATCGGCCTGTTCTTCGACCCGGCGCAGGGGACGGAGCAGATACTTCAAGGCGATGCTTCCGATCACGAAGACGATGAGTCCGGTCAGGAAAAAGTAGCCGGTGATGCGGATAAAAGTCTGCCAGAGCGTCTGGTAGGCATAGCCCGGATGACTCTTGACATGGAGGGTACCGGCCCGTTTCCAGCCGGTCATTATCAGAGATTCTCCACCGGGGGTGTCGATGGGGAGCAAGTCAATGAACCAGCCCGGCACACCATCGACGGTGATCGGCTGTACCCGCTTCAGTACAACTTCACCCTCGATATCCGATAAAACGATTTCCCGATAGTAGCCACGATCAAATATGGCGTTCATCATCGTCTCCACCGCGGCCAGATCATCTTCACCGACCAGGGGGGACAGCGACAGAGCCAGAGAGGTCGCGGTATCCTGGGCGTGGACCTCGAGCTGATTCTGCAGAAAAATCCTGGTGGTCTGGAGCTTGTAGATCCAAACCCCGACAAAAAGGAAAAAGCAGAGAACCAGGGTGAACAGCAGAAGTTGTCTGTGCAGTGTCATGACATCACCTCATTTGAGCCCTTCAGGCATTCTCCCCTGCAGGTCCTGCCAGTGTTTGTAACGAGAACTTTCGCCAACAAGTTTGCCCCTGCCCCGTTCTTTGGCGAGCCAGAGCCCAATGCCGTTGAAGCTGAAAACCGGGAGAAGATCCGAACGTTCGGACGCCGGCTTGATTGTCTGGTCGAGGTTATCTAAAATGA
>CBFCWR010000223.1:0-5464 GCA_965601575.1 uncultured Desulfofustis sp.
AGATCCTGGACAGGTTACAATCCGTGGCGCCGGATCATATACGGGTTGGCTGGCTGCAGAAAAAGCTGGGTTCCTGACTGAGGGGGCGGGGACACCATGGCGATTGTGTCCCCTTTAAACAGGATCAAATATATCATGCATGATACATCGATGCCCGACGACAGCAGCAAACGATTCAACCCGGCGTACTGCAACTGTTGCCCCGGTTACTGCTGCTACCGGCTCAAGGGTGCGACTCTCTACCTGGATGCGACCGATATAAACCGTATCGCCCGCCATTTCGAAATAGCCGATGGAGAGGTTCGGAAAAGATTTATCGAAGGAAAGAATACATTCAGGGTCAGGGACGACGGTTCCTGCATCTTCTTGAGCGATAAGAAAATGCAGGCCAGATGCGCGATTCATCAGGCCCGGCCGCGCCAGTGCCGGGAGTTCCCCTATGGTGAACCGTGTCCTTACCTGGAGCGTGAGGATCTGCTCGAGCAGATAATTCCACGGCTCCAAGAGACGTTCGGTTTCCAAGATTAATCGTGAGGGGGACACAATACCCAAGGTGTCTCCGCTGCATCGAACTCAAGACCCACCTACCGATCAACCGGGAGGGACACTTTGACTATTGTGTCCCCTCACTAGGGAGCGACTTGTCAAGGACCCTCTCAGCGTATGATCAGGTTATGGAGTTCGTTCTTGTCGTCAGCTTTGATCGGGAAATGTGCTTCCAGGATTACACCGATCCGCTCGATTCCATCACAGATGGCCTGGCATGTCCTGCCCTGCTTTATCCCACGGCTCACAAGATCGACAATTTCCTGCCAGGCTTGCGAGTCTATTTTGTCATTGACCCCGCGGTCGCCGAGCACCCAGACCCGGTGTTCAAAAACCGAGATGTAGAGAAGGATGCCGTTGGCATCCCTGGTGTCATGCAGTGCTTCGCTGAAAAAAGCTGCCGCGGCCGCCTCCTTTACTGCCAGGTCGGCGCGGAGTGGGGAGAAGAATAGACGTTTCAGGCGGGGTAGGCGTTTTACTGAAATGTAACCAATCAGGTAGTAGACGGTGAAGAAAATCAGGAACAGCCACATGTTGTCGGTGCCGAGCCAGAGCATTCCGCCGAACAGCCGGGCCGAAAGCAGTGCGGTGGGCAGAGCGAAAAAAACGCCGCCGACAATCGGCGCCACCGGGTAGTTGTGGCTTTCTGAAGCGATCATGGCAACGATCTCGCCGGAGGTTCTTTTCTCTGCGGCCTGCACTGCCTCGGTCACGGTTTGCCGCTCTTCAGCGCTGAGAAACTGTTCTGCCAGGGTCGTCATTTTTACCAGCCTCCAGATGCGCCGCCGCCGCCAAATCCGCCTCCACCGCCGCTGAAACCGCCACCAAACCCACCCGAGGAGCGACCGAATCCGCCGCCATAGCCTCCATAACCACTTCTACTCACCGCGCCACCTGCTGAACCTGCCAGGGTGGCGGCCACCAGCCCGCCAATGGCGCCCATTGGTATGAGAAAGAGCAGCGCCGGACCGGTTATCCCGAATAACAGGAAGCCCAGGAGCGGGGACAGCATACCGCCGGCGGCTGCCGCAGCAATCTTGCTTTTGCGCAGCAGTGAGCCGAAAATGAAAAAGATGAAAATCATCGATGTCAGAAGCCCACCCGGGTCTGCACGGTTTGATGGGGCCGGTCCGCCGCCCTTGTCTACGGAAAACTCGCCGCGCACTGTCGCCACGATGGCACCGATACCGTCGATGATCCCCTGGTTGAAGTCGCCCTGCTTGAATTTCGGGGAGATGACATTGCCTATGATTCGGCCGGCAGTCATATCGGTAAGCGTTCCCTCGAGACCGTACCCGACTTCGATTCTGATTTTCCTGTCATCCCGGGCAACCAGCAGCAATACCCCATTGTCAAGTCCCTGCTGGCCAATCTTCCAGTCCTCGACCACGCGCAGGGAAAACTGTTCGAGACTGTCACCCTGCAGACTTTTTATGGTCAGTACGACGATCTGAGTGGAGTCGGAGGACTCCAGGCTTTCCAGTACGGATTCAAGGGAGGCTTCGGTGGCCGGGGAGAGAAGGTTGGCGTAGTCGTTGATCCGTCCTTCCAGATCCGGCACATCGAGCGCCAGACACTGAACAGCAGAACAGAGCACCAGTAGACAGAGGACCAGTAGTGCTGCGGTCCTTCTTTCGAGCGTGGGCACGGTGGACGGCTCAGTTGAAATTTACCTGGGGGGCCATCTGAGCGGAAGCGTCGGCCTTGTAGTACTCCTTCCTGTCAAGCTTGAGCAGCAGTGAATTGGTCAGGCTCTGGGGGAAGCGGCGGATCGAGCCGTTGAAATCCTCCACCGCAGCGTTATAGCGCTGTCTGGCCACATTGATCCGGTTCTCTGTGCCCTCGAGCTGATTCTGCAGATCAAGAAAATTCTGATTGGCTTTGAGATCCGGGTAGCGCTCAACCACCACCATGAGTCTGGACAGTGCTGAGGTCAGGCCTCCCTGGGCCGCCGCTAACTGCTGCATGGCCGCCTGATTGGAGAGATCTTCTGGACTGAGCTGGACGGAGGTTGCCTTGGACCGGGCATTGACCACCGCTTCCAGCGTTTCCCGTTCGTGGGCGGCGTAACCTTTGACGGTGGACACCAGGTTGGGGATCAGGTCTGCCCGGCGCTGCAGCGTCGCTTCAACATCGGCCCAGGCTTTGAACACCTGTTCCTCTTTTATCTGCAGACTGTTGTAGCCACAGCCGGAAAAGAGCAGCGACAAGATGAGCAAGAATCCAATGCGACTCAAAACTTTCATGACGGCTCCTCGTTGTGGTGGGGCGGTTTTTTAAGTGACGCTGACGGGCGTCCAGGGATAAGGTACAGGTAGTGCCGAGGTTTTCTTCCCTCAACCATTTTACCTAGGTATCCTCGTCGACGAGGTAATCCTTGAGTTTTTCGGCCAGGCCGGGCGGCAGTTCCTCGCCGTAGAGAAATGCCTGGGCTTCCTCGCCGGTGAGCTGCTGCTTAACTTCCACCGGCAGCGATTTGAGAACCGCCATACGCTCAGGGATGATCTTGTCTTTGTCAAGCGGTGCTTTGTGGTCCATTTGTGTCACCTCAGGATGAAGTCTACCATGAAAGTTGTCTTTTCTACCACACCCTGCATTGCGCATGAAAATTATATCCTCGGAATATCGACTCGGCCAGAGGTAAAATTGCCATAGGCGCTTTGATTTTGAATAATAATCCTAATTGTTGCAAGGCAGCCTGAAATGAATCAGGTCCAGAATTTCATCAGCGGGCCGGTGGGTCCGAAAACCGGGTCGGCGAGCGGCTTGGGGACACCCACAATGTTGTCGTCGGCTTCGGGGCGCTCGCCTTCTTTACCGTACATCATGTCCACCTGCTGACCGGCGGGATAACCCCCGACAACCCGGAAATCATCGGATTGTCCCCGGTTGCAGTGCGACACGCCCGCAGGGATAATGATTATGTCTCCCGCCTCGGCCTTCAAGGTCTCCCCCGAGGGACCGCCGAAACAGGCCTTGACCCATCCCGAGTAGACGCCCAGCACCTCGTGGGCCAGCGAGTGGTAGTGGTGAAAATCGTAGAGACCATTTCGCCAGGCTGCCGGCCACCCATTTTGAGTGAAGGTCCGTTCGAACTTTTCCGGACTCACGGTGGTGCGGTCCAAGGCGGCGGTGATGATGACCAACGGCAGAGTGTCGTTGTTCGGAAATCTGCCGTCATCCTCGAATTGCCTGACTATGATGTTCGATTCTTCTGTACTCATTGCTTATCGCCTGCCGATCACGAAGATCTGATGATTATATGCAAAAAATATCATTTACTTTGCATTACCGCTTCCAGTAATAGCGGGCTTCTCTGCCTAGTTCGTGCTCTATTTCAAGCAGCCGGTTGTATTTGGCGATCCGGTCCGAACGCGAGGCCGAGCCGGTTTTGATCTGGCCGCCGTCCATGGCCACGGCAAAATCGGCAATGAACGTATCTTCGGTTTCTCCGGAGCGATGCGAGATGACGTAGGTCCAACCCGCATCTCGGCACAGTCGGATGGCTTCCACGGTCTCGGTGACCGTACCGATCTGGTTGAGTTTGATCAGCACCGAGTTGGCCGTTTTCCAGTCGATGCCGCGTTCAATGTAACGGGTATTGGTCACGAAAACGTCGTCGCCAACGATCTGAACCGTGTCGCCGACATGGCTGGTCAGCATACTGAAGCCGTCCCAGTCTCCTTCTGCCAGAGGATCTTCCCAGGAGACGATAGGGTATTCCTTGACCCATTTCTGGGCCAGATCCACCATGTCCTTGCTGGTCATGGTGCCGCCTCCGGACCACCTGAGCTCGTACTCCGATTTCAAGTCGGTGGAAAATGAGCTGGCGGCGCTGTCGAGCGCCAAAGAGATGTCGATACCGGGTCGATACCCGGCTTTTTTAATGGCTTCGATGATGATCTCCATGGCCTCTTCGTTGCTGGCCAGATTCGGGGCGAAGCCTCCTTCGTCCCCGACGCCGGTGGCCAGGTTCCGGGTGTTGAGCAGTTTTTTCAGCGCATGGAAGGTCTCGGCCACTGCCCGCAATCCTTCGCTGAAGGTCTCGAAGCCCAGTGGAACGGCCATGAATTCCTGGAAATCGACACTGTTGTCGGCGTGCTCGCCACCGTTAAGGATATTCATCATCGGCACCGGCAGTCGGCATGAGCCGCTGCCTCCCAAATAGCGGTAGAGCGGAAGGTTCATCGATTTAGCCGCGGCCCGCGCGACCGCCATGGAGACGCCGAGGATGGCGTTGGCCCCAAGGTTGGCCTTGTTGTCGGTACCGTCCAGATCGATCATCATGCGGTCGATTGCAGCCTGGTTGAGTGCATCGATACCCATGATCTCGGGGGCGATGGTAGTGGTGACATTGTCGACGGCGGTACGCACACCCTTGCCGAGATAGCGGGCCGAATTATTGTCCCGCAGCTCGATGGCCTCGTTTTCTCCCGTACTGGCTCCTGAAGGCACTGATGCACCGGCCCGCGTTCCGTCTTCAAGTTCGACAAACACTCTGACTGTCGGGTTGCCCCGGGAATCGAGTATTTCCAAGGCGTCAACCGCACTGATTCGTGATCCCATGATGTCTTCCTCCTTGCCCAGCCGTCCGGCTGGCAGTTATAAAATCGTATGGCGTAACCCCAAAGTGATCTGCAAAATTAGATAGACCAAAAATATGCACCGTGATGCAGAAGTCAAAGCGTCGGGACAGGTTTTAACCAGATTGCAATCGGAAAAAAACGGCATCAGAAAAATTGTCTTGCTCCGTCTTTCAATGCTGGCAGCTGGGGCAGAAATAAGAGGCTCTACCGCCAAGCTTTACATGTCGAATCGATTCGCTGCACAGCGGACAGGGCTGATCTTTTCTGCCGTAAACGTTGAAATGAATCTGGAAATAACCGCTGGTCCCGCTGGCGTCGAGAAAATCGCTTAT
>CBFCWR010000224.1:0-5434 GCA_965601575.1 uncultured Desulfofustis sp.
GCCTACCATTTGAATTGTCTTGGCTGCCACCTGTCCCTGACGGCCGGCCCCACCGGCTGCCTTGACTGTCACCAACGTAAGGAAAATGACTCGCGAGCCCAAAGGACCAATGGTGGAACACAAGAGGAGACGGACTAATGAAAGATGAGACCAGAAGGGGCGCCACTTGTACCAGGCGATCGCTGCTCAAGGGGATGGCTGGTGCAGTTGCCGCCGCGATCTCCCTGCAACCCTGCCGCAACAGTTCGGCGCATGATTTTCAGGGCTATGACTCCAATCGTGGGGTGCTGGTGGATCTGACCAGGTGTATCGGCTGCCGAAGCTGTGAAGTCGCCTGCAGCCAGGAGCACGGTCTCGCTCCCCCCGTTGGGCTGGTGGACAATTATCGGCCACTGGAACCACCGCATTCAGAGATACGAAGGCCTGACCACCAGGCTTTTACCGTGGTAAATCGATATCAGTCGTCGTTAAGTAATCACCCGCTTTTCAAAAAGACCCAGTGTAACCACTGTCTGGAGCCTGCCTGTCTGACCGCCTGTTTTGTCAATGCCTACACTAAAACACCGGAGGGTGCGGTGATTTACGATGACAGCGTCTGCGTGGGCTGCAGAACCTGTATGGTTGCCTGTCCCTTTTCGATGCCGGCTTTCAGATACAACAGCGCCTTTGAGGCGCGGATCATGAAATGTAATTTCTGCTTTGACACCAGGCTGAGCAAAGGCAGGCCACCGGCCTGCGTCGAGGCCTGTCCCATGGAGGCGCTTACCTTCGGCTACCGGGATGAATTGCTCAGGGTCGCCAGGAAGCGGATCCGAGACGTACCGGGCAGGTACCACAAGGAGATTTATGGCGAATTCGAGGCCGGAGGAACCTCATGGCTCTACCTTTCACCGGTACCCTTTGAACAGGCAGGCTTCGACACGAGGGTTCCCCGGCAGCCGATACTTCATTACGTCAAGGATTTTCTGGCGGTTGTTCCCATGGTATTGACCATCTGGCCCGGTCTTTTCGCCGGCATCTACCTGCTGGCCAAATCCAAGAAAATCTCCGAGCACACCCATTCCCAGGAGGACAAGCGCGATGAAACCATTGAGCAGTAATTATACTGATTCGATCGTTCGTCAGACTGCGGTTGCGACATCCAGTCAGCGGCTGCTGGACAAAATATTTCTGGGGCTGTCGAGGCGAGACTACTTCAGTCAACTTCTAACAAACCCGGTGAACTGGGCACTGTCTCTCGTTCTGGCCGTCGGCATCCCGCTGCTCGCACAGCGCTATCTGTTCGGTCTTCAGGCCATTTCCCATGGTTCCCAGGACTACCCATGGGGAGTGCTGCTCGGCTTTGGCCTTTTCGGCATGGTCCCGCTTTCGGCCTCTGGATTTCTACTGAGCACAACCGTGGAGATATTCCAGCGTGATGACTTTCGTCCCATTGAAAGGCTGGCCCTGCTCAACGGCTTGCTGGGTTATTTCTTTGCCGTAGTGTTTCTGCTCGTCGATCTGGGCATGCCCTGGCGACTCACCTACCCGATGGTCGTATCCTTCGGTCCCGCTGCGGTCCTCTTTCTTGTTGCCTGGCATGTGGCCACCTACCTCTCGGTTCAGATTGCGGAAATGCTTCCCGCAGTATCTGAATGGGCCAACTGGCCCGGTCTCAAGAGATTTGTAAAGAAGATCACTCTGGGGTTGACCATTGCCGGCATAATTCTCTCAACGCTGCACCAGGGCGCTCTTGGGGCGCTTTTTTGCTACGCTCCGGCCAAAATCCATCCACTGTGGATCGCCCCTGAATTTCAATGGCTGCACTTTTTCGTCTCATCCATTTTCGCCGGATTGTGCATGGTGATCGTCGTTTCCTGGCTGGTCAGGAAGACCATGACCTGGCGCTGTGACCGCCGTTTTCTCGAGACCCTCGACGAGATTACCCTGGGATTGGCTAAAGGTGCGGCCATGGCAATGATCACTTACCTGGTTATCAAAATTGTCGCCATCGCCCATGACCAGGAATGGCTGCTGCTGATTTCCGGCTGGGGTCTCTACTATCTGCTGGAGCTTGGTCTTGGCACCCTGGTTCCGCTGATGATATTCGCCTACGGGGTGCGCCACCGCCGGGTGAGTATGGTGCGCGGGGGGGCTCTGCTGGCGGTGGTCGGCATTGTCTGGAACCGCCTCAACACCGTGCTGGTCTGCTACAATTACAGACTGCACCAGGAAATACCGTACTGGAAAGAGCTCTGGGTGGTGCTCACGGTACTGAGCTTCTATTTCATCGTGTACCGATTTTTCCTCTACCGGATTCCTGTCCTGTTTCAGTGGCGCGACTAATTCATTGGTCACCTATCCAGTATAGCTGCCGACATAAGTGTAGCGAGTGGTGCAACGGTTTTCACCCCAATGACACAGTGCTGCGGTCTCTTTGAAGAGATTCTTCTGCGGCCTCCATTATCATCTCTGCCCAGATCAATAAACACATAAATTACAGATACTTAATCTTTAGCAATTCTAATCTGTCAAGCAACCAAACTGGCATCCCTGATGCAATAACCAAGGTAAGAGCGGGTTTTCAAAATGGGCCCGCAACCTCAACATCAGGGAGGAAGTCATGAAAACCGTTGTTGACTCGACCCGAGCTACCGAAACTGAAGTAACCCATGACGTGCTGAGCATCCTGATGACCGTGGTCTCGGCTTCTGCCCTGCTCATCGGTCTCTGGGCCGCGGCCTGCTTTATCTCGGCACTTGCCGGTCACGGAATGACGGCGCTGGTAAGAGGGTATATCACCGCCATTACCGGCTTCTAAGCCTCACCACAGGAGAACGCTATGAAAACTGCCATCAAAGCCTCCCTGTTTGGTGTGCTGCTCATGTTCGGCGTCGCCATCGGCTTCTGGTCGCTGATCGCCTTCACGGCAGGTTTGAAACAGGCCGACTGGCAGCTCACCGAACTGCTGCGGCAATACCTGATCGCCACCGGCGTGGTCAAACCCTCACATACCCTGGTCGACTTCTACAGCCATATCAAAGGCGTCGAATACCTGATTTGCGTCGGCTTCTTTGTGGCTTTTCCGCTGTTCTACAAGTATGTGAATAAAGACGTGAGGAAGATCGAAACCCGGCGCTGAGTGGCCGGTCCGGAGGGATCAGGAATTTTCGGCTCTGAGGGCCGCCAGATCTTCGGCTGCCCTGGTGCCCAGCGTCAGCAGGGTGCTCATCTGTCTGTCCAACGCCGCCGCCTGCCCTTGCTCGGGAACGTAGACCATAAGTGCTGTTGATTTTCCATCTGCTTTCAAGGGCAGACAGATCATTGTCCGGCCACCCAACAAGCTTCCCAACTGCCGATCACCAAGGTTGAGCGACGAATCCTCATGCAGGTCTCCGATGAGCGGGGTTCCGGTCTTGTAAACCTTGCTCACCATGCTGGTGCTGTTGTCCGCCGGGATAACGATATTGTCAAGATGCTCAGCACAGAAACAGCCGTCGAAACCGACAGCCGTGAGATACTTGCCCTGATCATCGGCTACCAGACATATGATGCGTCTGATACCAGCCAACAGGGTGCAGCTGCGGTGAAAATTACGCACCCAGCCTTCCAGCGAAGTCGGCCGGCTCAAAGGAGACATGATCGTCCGGGTCAGCAGATTATCAAGCAGATAACCGTGCAGACTGCCGTTTTTACCCACGCCTCTCTCCTGCTCGGCAGTATCGTCTAAATCGAGGTCGAGCCACGAGGCCGTACGGGCTGACATTTCTCTTGCCTTTTCAACCAGCTCGGAGATCTGTTCCGCGCTCAAATCGATAAGCTCTTCGATGAACCGAAAATCATCCTCAGACCAGTCATCACCATCAGCACCATGCACGAGCATGTGTGCGGCATAAACGATTCTCACCAGTCTGAAGGCGGTGCCCACCTGGGCTGGAGGATGATGATGAAAGCGCACTGCATCACAGATCATCGGGCTTAGTCCCACGGCCTGGAGCAGTGCGGCTCCGCGTGCCGCGTGATCTGCGGTTTCTTCGGTGGCGGCATTCTGATCATCCACCACGCGGCCGACATCGAGAAGCAGGCCGCCAAGATAGGCCTCATCCGGAAACCCGAAGGAAACTGCCTGGCTGATTTCACGGGCGAGGACTGCACAACGGTAGCTGTCGACCCAGCGCTGCAGGCCGTCGTCGTTCATCCCGCTTCTGAGGGCTGCCTGCAGCAGCATGGGTTGAAGATCTTCCTCATTGAGCAAGTCCGTAAGCGCTTCAAGACTTTCTATGTGGCCCTGGGGGGAGATCTCATCCAGGTTCGAGAGGCGCAGGGCCTGCAGGGTCAGACCCGGATCAACGACAATCAGCTGCCGCAATTCAGCGGCTGAAAGTTCACCCTGGTTTAGGCGTTTGAGTATCGGTGCGAGCAGGGCTGGTGCACTGGCGCCAATATCTGCAAACCCTCCGGCACCGAACATCGCCGCGGCGATCTCACCCGGCCTTGTGGAATCGGGTGATTGGTAGTGAAGTGATGCTGGTGCAATCAGCCCCGGGCCGGCGCCGGTCCCCAGGCCATCACCTCCTTCTCCTCCGGCCCCGGAGTCTGCTTGGTCTGGCGCTGTATCCGGAGCGGTTTCCACTATCTCTTCGAGATAGCGCTGCCAGAATTCAGACAACCCTTCACTTGCCGATCCGGGTTCGGAGGCACCGACCAGGTTGGCTACAAAAGCCTTGATGCATTGGGCGCCGATGGATTCAGGGTAGAGTTCAAGAAGCGGCTTCTGCTGCACCACCGCACGCTCGAAGTGATCGTCGTGGAGTACGATACCGGCGGGAGATATGGCGATATCGAGATGTTTATCGACCACCTTTTTGTAGCGCAGATAGGTTGACTTGGCCTGGGGAATGGAGTCGCAATTGTTAATCAGCACCCGTACCGATCCCTGATATTTTTTCACACTGAGGATTTTCAGCAAGGCATAGGCGTCGGTCAGGGAAGTGGCCTCACGGGTGATGACGATAACGGTCTGCCGGGCGGCCATGCAGAAAGAAATGACGCTTCTGGAAATGCCCGACGCGGTATCGATCAGAAAGTAGTCGTAGTGGTCGATGCTGGTCAGAGCGGTGATCAGGGTCTGCAGCTGCTCAGCGGTCAGATCGGCAATCTGCTCGACACCGGAGCTGCCTGGGATGATATCGAACCCGTAGCCGGTCTGAACCAGAATCTCATCGATGGATTTGTCGTTGAAGAGCACATCATCGAGGGTGTATTCCTGGTCGATGCCAAGCAAAATGTTGACGTTGGCGAGCCCCAGATCACCGTCGAACAGACAGCTTCGATACTGCAAAGCGGTAAGCTGCAAGGCGGTATTCAGGCATAGATTGGACTTTCCAACCCCACCTTTGCCGCTGGTAAAGACAATGACTTCAGACATCTACCGACCCGCCCCCCAATTTAGTGT